>JAYVDU010000096.1:0-18151 GCA_043749245.1 Bacteroidota bacterium
GCAATTTCTTCAGGAGTAATTTCGGTCGCTAATTTTTTCGCCGCCGCTTCAACCTCTGGCGCAAATACCATTGGTAGGCCAAATTGAGCCATGATGGCATGCATCTCCGTTTCGTGCTCGCCTGCATTTCCTAATACTTCAATTACTTTTGCATTGGGGTTGCCAGCACCTTTTTCCCATTTTTCAAATTCGATTAAAACTTTTTGTCCATTTTTTGCACCAAGTGTATCTTCTGATTTTATAAAGAAATCAACATGCAATTTCATAAAATCAGGAACAACAAAGGCAAATTTTGGAGTGATCTGAATCGTACCAACAAAGCGTGTTTTGGCCCGTTTAATCACTTCTATCACTTCACCTTCTGGTTTACTATTTCCACTGCGATTGAAAATATTAACTTTTACTAGATCGCCATGAAAGGCATCTTTGCTTTTTCCAAACGGGATAAAAACATCAGGTACTTCAGGTGATATAATAACGTAAGCAGAACCATTTGTTGTAAAATCAATGGTTCCTGATTGATAGGTTTTTACATTTTTCACTTGGTATTTTCCGATTTCTTTCTCATCAACGAAACCCTGATGTTTTAATTCTTCTAAAGTTTCGAGTAATGCAAAGCGATCGCCTTCATTGTCAATTTCCATGGCAGAGCCAAGTTGCTTGTAATTAAAGGATTTTTCGGAGTTATGTTTTAAAAACGTTAATACTTCTTCGAATAAATAACGTTTGGATTGTTTTTTTGATTTTGCCATATAAAATAATTAAGCGACATGCGCTTTATGTAAAGATAATGAATATCTAAGAGTTGGATTAAAATTAGTAAGAACTTTTTTTATTTAAACTTTTGATCTAAATATTAAAAAAAGCATATTTTATCAAGAAGAGATAAATATTTGGGGGTAAGTTAATTGAGATTTTCAACTAATATCTAAACGAACTGAAATAAAAGTAATTCTAAACATTACGTATGTAATATTTGTTTTAATGATCTATTATTTAACTACATTAGTCTACTATTTAACTACATTAGTCTATTATTTAACTACATTAGTCTATTATTTAACTGCATTAGTCTAATATATATATATAAATACAAAAATCTTACATAATTTCAATTAACCAACTAATTATTACAATTATGACTGTTTTTTATTTCCATCAAAAAATAAGTTTACTAAAAGGATTTTTCTTAGTTTTCGGTTCTTTGTTTTTTTCTTTAAACTGTTTTTCCCAAACAGTAACAATTACTGCTCCAGTGGCCTCTGCAACCTATTGTGCAGGTACATCAGTGACGGTAAATTATACTTTGACTTCAAATTTCGGCGCCGCAAATACTTTTTCCACACAATTATCTGATGTTACTGGTAGTTTTGCTTCTCCTGTTTTATTGGGAACATTAACTGCTTCAACTAGCGGAGGCAGTACTTTTACAATTCCATACACTACAGCTACTGGGGCTGCATACAGAATTAGAGTTCTTACATCAACTCCAACATTTACAAGCCAATCCAATGGTGTTGATTTAACCATAAATGGTTTGGCACTAAGCACTCCAACTGTCCCTAATTCAACGTATTGTCAGGGTGAAATATTTAATGTAACCTTTACGCAAAGCTGCACTTATGTTTCGTCAAATGTGTATTCAGTTCAATTATCAGATGCTTTTGGCTCATTTGCCGCACCAGTTACTGTAGGTACAAGAACAAGTACAACAGCGGCAGCAATTACCTGCACAGTGCCTGTATCTCCTGCGGGAACTGGTTATAGAATCAGAATTGTTAGTTCTAATCCTATTGTTATTAGCCCTGATAATGGGTCGAATATTACTATAAATGCAGCTTCGGGAAACCCTACTGTTTTTGGAAGCGGAACTTGGAATGTCTATTGTTTTAATATTTTTAATAATTTCACGAGCAATTATCAAGGTTTTTATACCGAAGACAATTTAAGTTTTAATACGCAAACGAGATTTAATAATTTGACTAGTCCGAGCACTGCTACTGCGGGTGTTAGTTCCACAGGAAATGCTTATGCCGGTTGTGTATTTGGGAGTGGTTCTAACTATTCCGTTTCCTATAAAAGAACCAATATACCTTGCGGGTATTATCAAGTAGATATTCCTCAACATGATGATAATGTGTTTTTTCTTATTAATGGTGTTCAAGTATTTGTTCACAATGGCTGTTGTGATGCCCACACAAATATATGGACAGGTATTATTAAACCTGCAGACCAACTTGAGTTTAGATATACAAATGGAGGAGGACCAGGTTTTTTGGCTGTAAATTTTATACCAATAAATCCATTAACAATGTCGCCGCCTGTTACTGTTTGTGCAGGAACAACCACTTCATTAACGGTAACAAATTCCAGTACATTGACTTTAAATTATTCGTGGAGCCCCGTAGCTACTCTTAGCCCTTCAACTGGCTCGATGGTTGTGGCAACGCCTAGTGCTACTACAGTTTATACTGTTAATTCTTCAGATGCTGGAGGAACTGCTTGCTCTTTATTTACTAACACGGTATTAATTACAACAAACCCAGTTCCAACAACCACTATTTCTAGCGTTACTTCTACGTTGATATGTTCGGGTGTTTCAAATACAACTTTAACAGCATCAGGAGCCAATACCTATTCGTGGTCGCCAGCAGCTGGATTGAATACAACCTCAGGTAATGTTGTAATTGCGAGCCCTTCTGTAACAACCGTTTATTCAGTTAGCGGTAGTAACAATTGTTCTGTAACCGTATCTTCTTCTACAATTACAGTTCAAACAATTCCAGCAGCACCTACTCCAACAGCTTTTGGAAATAATGTTTGGAATGTATTCTGTTATAACACGCCTAATACATATACTAGTACTACTAATATTTCTGATTATTACGGGTATTATACAGAGAACAATTTAAGTTTTTTATCATCTAATAGATGGGGGACAAGTATAGCACCATCAAGTGCTAATGCAAGCTCTGGCTTAGCATATCAAGGATGTACTATTGGTGTTGATTATCATTCGACAATTAGTAAGCGCACTAATTTTACCTGTGGTTATTATCAAATGGATATACCCTATCATGACGATGGGGTTACAGTATTTGTAAATGGAGTTCAAGTGTTTCAACACATCGGATGTTGTGATGTACATACGAATATTTGGACAGGTTTTTTGGGACCAACATCTACAGTTGAGATTAGGCATCAAGAAGGTCAAGGAAGTAGTGGAATTGGCGCCAATTTTACGCTCATTCCTTATCCTGTTTTAAATCCACCAGTAACGATATGTGCGGGAACTTCGGCTACCTTAACAGCTTCTCCATATATAGCTGGCGCAAATTATGTTTGGGGACCAGCAGCAAGTTTAACTGTCACAACTACTGGAACGTTAGTTCCTGCATCGCCAACAGTTGGAACAAATTATACGTGCACTGTGACGGATCCTGTTACAACCTGCAGTGCAGCGGCGAGTGTATCCGTCTCAGTTAATCCTTCACCAACTACTACCGTATCACCAACTTCAGGAATAATTAATTGTGCGGCCCAACAATATACATTAACAGCAGGCGGTGCTAATACATATAGTTGGAGCCCTTCAGCAGGTTTAAGTGCAACTAGCGGAAATACAGTTGTTGCAAATCCCACAATAACAACCATTTATACAGTAACTGGTAATAATAATTGTTCAGGTGTTAATGCAACAACTACGATTACAGTAATCCCATTACCGGCGCAAACAACTTATACAAATAACGTTTGGAATGTCTTTTGCAATAACAATACTACTTTAAGCAATTATTATGGTTATTACACGCATTTTGGGACGGGAGCTAGTGGTTATGATTTTAATACGGCCACACAATGGGTTAGTGGCATTGCGCCATCAACAGCTACCGCCAATGCATCAGGAACTGCTTATCAAGGCTGTGTAATGTCTGCAACAAATATATCCCTGAGTTTTAAGCGGACTGGATTTACGTGTGGTACTTATACTATTATTTGCAATAATAATGATGATGGTGTTACTTTATTTATTGATGGAGTTCAATTGGCTACACGTGCTACTTCTGCAACATCTGTTAATTTATGGGTCGGTGTTTTAAATCAAAATTCTCAAATTGAGTTTCAATTGATTCAAGGCACAGGAGGTTCTGGATTAAGTATTAAATTTACGGCAGCTGCGACAACGTCTTCCTTATCCACGTGGATTGGAGGAACAAGTACAGATTGGTTTACGGCTTCTAATTGGTGTGGCTCAGGAGTGCCTACCTCAACAATAGATGCTTTGATTCCGAATTCTAAGCCTCAATTTATGCCATTAATTAATGCAACGGGGGCTGCTTGCAGAAGTTTGACTATTACTGCTGCGTCTGTTGCTGTTGGGCCTACATCTGCTCTTCCAGCAGCAAGTTTAACTATTAGTGGGGCAAATAGTTTAGATGTTTATGGCGACTGGGTTAACAATGGTTCTTTTAATGCGGGAAGTGGCACTGTAAATATTTTAGGTGCTACATCTACTTCTATTATATGCCCCACTTCTCAAACTTTTTTTAATCTAGTAATTAATAAATCAAGCGTAAGTTTAGTAACCATACCTACTGGAACACTTCAAGTTTCTAATGCAATGACTTTTGTTAATGGTATCGTTAATCAAAATTCTTTACTCAGATTTTTAAATGGCTCGTCAACTTCTGGAGCAAATAATAGTAGTTATGTCAATGGGCAGGTAAATAAAGTAGGTACACAAGCGTTTACTTTTCCTGTTGGTGTGAGTAATTTTTATAGACCAATTTCCATTACTGCACCCTCAATTGCAACTGATCATTTTACGGCACAATATTTTTTGGCTGACCCTAGTCCTCCTTATACTTATTCATCGAAGGATGCTACAATTGACCATATCAGTAGATGTGAATATTGGATTTTAAATCGGACTGGAGGAAGTTCAAATGTAAGTGTAACGTTAACCTGGAATTCTACAAGTTGTGGCGTAACTAATTTATCTGACTTGATAGTTGCTAGATGGGATGCAGGACAAGTGAAATGGAAAGATGAAGGCAACGGAGGTACTACTGGAAATACAACAGTAGGGACAATTGTATCGATAGCTCCCGTTACAAATTTTAGCCCTTTTACTTTAGCATCAAGAACCTCTTTTAATCCTTTGCCTATTGAGTTGATGTATTTTAATTGCAGTTACACTAAAAATTTAAATAACTTGTCATGGACTACAGCTTCCGAATCTAATAATGATCACTTTGATGTTGAACGTTCATTAGATGGTTTGAATTTTGAAGTGATTGGAAATAAAAAGGGAGCTGGTAATAGTTTAACAAAGATTGAGTATAGCTTTTTTGATCAAAATCCGCCGAAAGGAATTTCGTATTATAGATTAAAACAAGTCGACTTTGATGGAAAATATATGTATTACGAAATTTGTACTATAACAAATAATGGTATTGGCGGAATTTCTTTTTACCCCAACCCAGTTCGGAATGATTTGACGATTGATTATTATGTGGACAATCTTAAGACGAATACTATTTCTGTAACGGACGTTTCTGGAAGACTGATTCAATTAAAGACTTCCATTATTGATTCTAAAATGATAATAGATTGTTCTGATTTAGCAGATGGAATTTATTTTTTAAAAATGTTAATTGGAGCAAAAGAAGTTGTAAATAAATTTACGGTACAAAAGTAAAATAATACTTAACGTAAATTATTTTTTAGAATCATGCCATTCTGTTTTAGATATTCCAAATATAAACACATCCAAATCCCAAAATCGTGTTTGTTTTAAATTTTTCATCCCGTTTTGTGCAGCTACTTTTTGAGATGATATATTTTTGGTATCGATGATCGAAACTAATTCATTACTGAAATTAGTTTCAAAAGCATAATCTTTGAAAAGCTTTGCAGCTTCTATTGCATAGCCCTTATGCCAATGTAGTTTTAATAAACTGTAACCTATTTCTAAGACTGGTTCGTTATCTACTTCTTGTAGTAATAACCCACATTGTCCAACAAATTCACCTGATTGTTTATTGATTAATGCTTGTAAGCCAAAACGATTTTCTTCATAACGTAACAGTTGTTTCTCTATCCAATACTCTGCTCGCGCTTTTGCATTGGGTAATCCCATTGTTGGAAAAAAATGTGCGCAATCTTTATCTTCAAAAAAGGTTGTCCATATATCAACATCCTCTTTTGTGAGCTTGCGGGTAATGAGACGTTCAGATATTAAGTTATCTTGATAAGGAATTGTTTGATTAATTTTCATAGTAATTATTTATCAATGTCTGTTTTTTAAAACACTAATAACATCAGATAATGTAAAATTTTTAGCTTGCAATAATATCAAATAGTGAAATAACAAGTCGGCCGCCTCACCTTTAAATAAATCATCATTATTATCTTTTGCTTCAATAACCAATTCTACGGCTTCTTCACCTACTTTTTGTGCAATTTTATTAATGCCTTTTTCAAATAAAGAGGCCGTGTAGGATTTATCCGTAGGATTATTTTTTCGGTCTCTGATAATTTTTTCTAATTCTGTTAAAAAATTTACAGAAACATTTTTTTCATTAAAGCAGGTGTCTGCACCAGTATGGCAAGTTGGACCAACTGGGTTAGTTTTTATTAAAATAGTATCATTATCACAGTCTATTAATAGATTATCGACATTTAAGAAATTGCCACTTTCTTCTCCTTTTGTCCATAGTCTGTTTTTTGAACGAGAGAAAAAAGTAACACGTTTTTCTTGTTGCGTTTTTTCAAACGCTTCTTTATTCATATAGCCAAGCATTAATACAACGTTTGTAATAGTATCTTGTATAATTACGGGGATTAATCCGTCTGCTGATTTTGTAAAGTTTGGGTTCATATATGTTTATTTTATACCCTTTGTTCTCGACTACGCTTGAACTGACAGGTGAATTTATAATCTAATTTCTATATTGTTTGATTTTAAGTATGTTTTTAATTCTGGTATTGCTATTTCTTTGAAGTGAAAAACACTGGCAGCTAATGCAGCATCTGCTTTTCCGTTTTCAAAAACATCTTTAAAGTGTTGCATAGTTCCAGCCCCACCACTTGCTATTACTGGCACATTAACAGCTTCCGAAATTTGTTTGGTGATATTAACTGCAAAACCATTTTTTGTGCCGTCGTTATTCATAGAGGTTAGTAAAATTTCTCCAGCGCCCAAAGCAACAGCTTGTTTTGCCCAATCAATAGTTTTTAATTGTGTTTTTAAACGTCCGCCATTCAAATATACATACCAATCGTCATCTTCAAATTTTGTATCGATAGCTAATACCACACACTGACTTCCAAATTGTTTAGCTAAATCTTTTATTAATTGCGGATTTTTGACTGCTGATGTATTTACTGAAATTTTATCTGCTCCAGCATTTAATAATACGGATACATCTTCAATAGTACTAATGCCGCCGCCAACTGTAAACGGAATATTAATATGTTTTGCTATACGGGTAACTAATTCTGATAATGTTTTTCGGTTTTCATGAGTAGCTGTAATGTCTAAAAACACTAATTCGTCAGCACCTTGTTTTGAGTATTCAATTGCTAACGCCACAGGATCGCCAGCATCTTTAATGTTTTCAAAGTTGATGCCTTTTACTGTTCGCCCGTCTTTTATATCTAAACAAGGAATAATTCTTTTAGTTATCATTTTTTGATTTACGATTTTTGATTTGCATTATTTCGAGCAGTTTTCAAAGATGCTACAATGATTGAAAGAATTTCATTCGCTTCTTTATGAATAACTTCTAACTCATTTCTATGTTCAGGAAGTAACTCCATAAAAATCTATAAGAAATACATGGTTTCATCGCATTCTTCTTCAACAATTTTTAATTTATTTATAAAGTCAGGTGTTAATTTTGCTCTTGATAAAGCTCTATAATTTGCGCCTATAGATGAACTGCATCTACTTATTTGATTGACTAAAGCAAAGTAAGGTTGCTTGTTGGGTGTTTTTTCAATAAATCTTAATACAGTAATAGCAAATTGTTTTGTTCTTAGTTTCAAGTCTTGTGGTTTCATAGTTGTATTTTTAATAATAAATCTAAGTACTAAATTCGTCAATCTTCAATCGCACTTCGTAATTCTTTCATCGTTATTCTTCCCTCATAGATGGCTTTTCCGACTATCACTGCATGACATCCAATTTTTTTTAGTTCTTCTAAATCACTTAATTGCGAAACGCCACCACTTGCTGTTAAATTTAATTGAGGAAATTTAGTAAGTATGTTTTTGTATAAATCAATCGAAGGACCTTGTAGTAATCCGTCTTTTGAAATGTCTGTACAAAAAACATGTTGAATGCCTTCATTTAAATTCTCTTCAATAAAGTCATAAATAGAAATAGTTGTTGTTTCTAGCCAACCACCAATTGCTATTTTTTCATTTTTCACATCAGCTCCTAAAAATATTTTTTTAGTTCCGTATTTTTTTATCCACGAAAAAAATAATGTTTTGTTTTTTACAGCTATACTTCCAATAGTAGCTAAATCAGCCCCATAATTAAATACAGTTTCGATGTCATCATCTGTTTTAATGCCACCACCAAAGTCGATAGATAGCTTTGTTTTGCTGGCTATTTTTTCTAACACTTTATAGTTTATGACTTTGCCTAATTTAGCACCGTCTAAATCTACTAAGTGTATGCGTGTAATACCAATGCTCTCAAATTCTAAAGCAACCTCTAAAGGACTTTTATTATAAATAGTTTTTTGTGCATAGTCGCCTTGTGTTAATCTCACACATTTGCCGTCTATGATATCTATTGCTGGAATAATTTGCATGATTATAATTTGATAAAATTTTCTAATAGTTGTTGTCCCGCATCACTTGATTTTTCAGGGTGAAACTGAACACCATAAAAATTATTATTTTGAAGAGAAGAACTATATTCTAAACCATAGTTTGTTTTTGCAATAGTATGTTCACTTATTTCTGCAAAATAGCTGTGTACAAAATACATGTAATCGTTTTCTTTGATGTTATGATATAAATTGGTGTTTAAGTCGTAAATAGTATTCCACCCAATTTGAGGCACTTTGGTGCTTTTTAAATCAGCAGAAAATAGTTTCACAGAACTATCAAAAATACCTAGGCAGTTCGTATTCCCTTCTTCTGAATAACGACACATTAATTGCATACCTAAACAGATGCCTAATACAGGTTGTTTTAAATTTATAATTACATCATCTAAGTTTTTTTCTTTTAAATACTTCATAGCCGAACTTGCCTCTCCAACGCCTGGGAAGATAACTTTATCAGATGATTTTAAAATACTAATATTATCTGTGACTACAGCATTAATCCCTATTCGTTCTAGGGCAAATAAAACAGATTGTACATTTCCTGCGTTGTATTTTATAATTGAAATATTCATATTTTTTTGTTTTGTCATGGCGAGTCGCGAAGCAATCTTAAACATAAGGTGAGATTACTCCTTCGTGCCCACTCTTAATGGCGTAATTTATAAAACTCCTTTAGTACTTGGTAAACTCATATTATTTGCATCTCTTTTTACAGCTAGTTTAATGGCTTTGGCAAAGGCTTTAAATATTGATTCTATTTTATGGTGTTCATTTGTACCTTCCACTTTAATGTTCAAATTACATTTTGATGCATCACTAAACGATTTAAAAAAGTGATAGAACATTTCTGTTGGCATATCACCAATTTTTTCACGTTTAAATTCTGCTTGCCATTCAATCCAATTTCTTCCACCAAAATCTAAGGATACTTGTGCCAAACAATCATCCATTGGTAAACAAAAGCCGTATCGTTCAATTCCCCTCTTATCACCTAATGCTTTTGAAAACGCTTCGCCTAATGTAATGGCCGTGTCTTCAATGGTGTGGTGTTCATCAATATGTAAATCACCTTTTGCATTGATTAATAAATCAAGATTACCGTGTTTCGCTATTTGTTCTAACATGTGATCAAAAAAAGCAAGACCCGTTTTAATTTCTGCTTTACCATTTCCATCTAAATTAATACTTACAGAAATAGCTGTTTCTTTAGTGGTTCGAGTATGAGTAATAGCTCTTTCTGGCAATTTTAAATAGTTATAAATTTCCTCCCATGTTTCAACAATTTTATCAATTTCATTTTCGAAACCAGTTTCTTTATCGTAGTTTTTAATGAAGATGGATTTACTACCTAATTTTTTAGCTAGTTTCACATCAGTTATCCTGTCACCAATCACGTATGAGTTTTTTAAATCATAATTGCCGTTAATGTATTTGGTTAACATGCCAGTATTTGGTTTGCGAGTTGGTTGATTATCTTTTTCAAATGTTCTGTCAATACATTGGTCTTCAAACAAAATACCTTCATTTGCTAAAGTATCTATCATTAAATTATGTAAGGGCCAAAAAGTATTTTCAGGAAATGTTTCAGTTCCTAGTCCATCCTGATTGGTCACCATTACTAATTCATAATCTAATTCACGAACTATTTTTCCAAGCCAAGTAATCACTCCGGGTAAAAATTTAAGTTTCTCAAAACTATCAATTTGAAAATCGGTTGGCGGTTCCCAAATTAAAGTTCCGTCTCTGTCTATAAATAATACTTTTTGCATCTTAGTTATATTGTTTTAATATGGTGATTAATTGTTTGTTTTCTGCTTCTGTCCCAACGCTTATGCGAATTCTATTTTCACAATTCAATAGACTTGAGCGGTTACTAATTAAAATATTTCTTTCTAAGAGGTAGTTGCAAATATCATTTGCATCAGATACTGCCATTAAAAAATAATTTGCGTCGCTTTCAGTAATGTTTTTTACAAATGGCAATTGTTGCAATTCCTTTTCTAAATATATTTTTTGTTTCAAAATGCTTTCTACTAAAGTATCTTTTATTGTTGATTTTCTCAAAGAGTTTAAAATCAATTCTTGTGAATTTGAGTTGATATTAAATGGTGGACGAACTTTATTTAAGATGTCAATAATAGATGAATTGCTGTATGCTACACCAACGCGTAAAGCCGCTAATCCCCATGCTTTTGAAAAAGTTTGTAATACAATGATATTTGGATACTCATTTATTAATTCAATAACTGATTGTTTTTTTGAAAAATCAATGTAAGCTTCATCCACTACAACAATGCCATCAAAATTTGTTGCAATAGCTTTTAATTGTTCAATTGAAATGCTAGTTCCTGTTGGATTATTTGGAGAACAGATAAAAATTAATTTTGTATTTGTAGTAACCGTTTTTAAAATTAGTTGTTCATCAAATAAAAAACTTTCTTTCACAAGGGGAGCATTTAATACTTCTATATTGTTTAATTGCGCATACACTTTAAACATACCAAATGTTGGTTCGCAAATTATGAGGTTATCTTGTTTGGGTTCGCAAAAACAGCGAATCAATAAATCAATTAACTCGTCGCTACCGTTTCCAATAACCACTTGATTTGATTTTACGTTTTTGTACTTAGCAATCGCTTCTTTTAATTTGCTTTGAGATGAAGAAGGATAGCGCTCATAGCCCAAACCAATAGGAGACCCAAAATTATTTTCGCAGTTATCTAAAAAAATTGCTTCGCTATTATTTAAATAGTTATCTCTCCAAACTGTGTAAGATTGAAACGACTTGATATTTTCTCTAACAATATTATTTAAATTAAACATAATTTATAAGTTATTTTTTAATCGCACTGTAACTGCGTTTTTGTGAGCTTGTAATCCTTCTGCTTCGGCCATTAATTCAATGCTTGGGCCTATATTTTTTATGCCTTCTTTACTTAATTTTTGATAGGTAATTTTTTTAACGAAACTATCTAATGATACTCCGCTATAGGCTTTTGCATTGCCATTAGTGGGTAACGTATGATTGGTGCCTGATGCGTAGTCGCCAGCGCTTTCACATGAATAATTTCCTAAAAAGACAGAACCAGCATTTATAACCTGTTCGGCTAATTGTTCGTCATTTGCACACGCAATAATTAAATGCTCTGGTGCATAATTATTTAAAAGGTCAATAGCCTCCTCGTTTGTTTTCATTAATATAGCCTTACTGTTTTCTAAGGCCTTCGACGCTAATTCTTTTCTTGGCAAAACTGATAGTTGCTTATCTAATTCTACTTGAATGTTTTTAATAACCGTTTCATTAATTGATACTAAAATAACTTGAGAATCAGAACCATGTTCTGCTTGTGATAATAAGTCAGCAGCCACAAATTCCGGAACACATGTTTCATCTACTAATACTGCTACTTCAGATGGACCAGCAGGCATATCAATAGCCACACCTTGTTTATTAATTAATTGTTTAGCGCAAGTTACGTATTGATTACCAGGCCCAAATATTTTATAAACCTGAGGAATAATTTCAGTGCCATAAGCCATTGCTCCAATAGCTTGCACACCACCTACTTTAAATACTTTTGTAATACCTATTAACTGAGCTGTGTATAAAATAGCGGGATTAATTTTTCCATTTGAATCAGGAGGAGTACACAATATAATTTCTGAGCAACCGGCTAATTTAGCAGGCACAGCTAACATTAAAATGGTGGAGAATAAAGGTGCCGTTCCTCCCGGAATATATAATCCTACTTTTTGAATTGCAATTGACTTTCTCCAGCACTTCACGCCAGGCATTGTTTCAATGATTTGTGTATTTTCTTTTTGTGCTATGTGAAATGTTTCTATATTTTTTTTAGCTAATTGAATGGCGTTTTTTAAATCATCAGAAATTAATTTCTCAGCTGCCTTGAATTCTTCATCAGTCAATAAAACAGATTCAATATCAACCTTATCAAACTGCAAGGTGTATTTCTTTACGGCGGATTGTCCGTTTGTTTTAATGTCTAAAAGCACCGACTGTACTATTGTTTCGAGTGCCGCATGATCAATTGCTGGACGTTTTAAAATGTCTTTCCAGATATTTTTATTTGGATATTTTATAGTTTCCATGTTATAATATCATTTTTTCTATGGGCACAACTAAGATTCCTTGAGCACCTTCTGCTTTTAGCTTTTCAATAATTTCCCAAAACTGATTTTCTTCTACAACGGAGTGAACAGAACTCCAACCTTTATTGGCTAATGGCAATATAGTAGGGCTTTTCATGCCTGGTAAAATTTTGCAAATAGCATCTAGTTTATTGTTAGGAGCATTCAGTAAAATATACTTGGTGTTTTTTGCTTTTCTAACTGCATTCATCCTAAATAATAGTTTATCTAAAATGCCTTGTTGCTCTTTCTTAAGTTTTTTATTGGCTACTAAAACAGCTTCCGATTTTAAAATCACTTCCACTTCTTTTAAACCGTTGGTAAACAGAGTGCTTCCCGAACTAACCAAATCACAAATAGCATCGGCCAATCCTATACTAGGAGCAATTTCTACTGAGCCACTAATTTCATGAATCTCCGCTTTTACTTTTTGAGATTTCAAATACTTTGATAAAATTGTAGAGTAGGTTGTTGCAATACGTTTACCATTTAAATCTTTTATAGATTTATAATTTTGCTCCTTTGGTATTGCTAATGATAATCGGCATTTTCCAAAACCTAGTTTGTCAACTAATTTTAATTTTTTGTTTTTTTCTAATAATACATTTTCGCCTACAATACCTATATCAGCAACTCCATCTTCAACGTATTGCGGAATATCATCATCTCTTAAAAAGAAAACTTCAATGGGAAAATTTGTAGCTTCCGTTTTTAGTTTATTTAATCCGTTGTCGATATCGATGCCGCATTCTTTTAAAAGTTTCAGTGAGTTCTCGCTTAATCGTCCTGATTTTTGAATGGCAATTTTTAATTTGTTTTGCATGTGTTTTGATTTTTTGTTTTGAAGTTTTGTGAAATAAAAAAGGCTTACCGATTAGTAAGCCTTTAGAATATGATAATACTTTTTATAAATTATAAAATAGCGTCAACACCCCAGCTTACTCTTATAGTAGTAGAATGATGATGATGTATTTGATTGAATTTTTGCATTTTGCTTAACAAATGTAAATTAAAATAACGAATTAGCAAATTTATTTTAAAACCAACTTTTTTTCTTTCCTCCCAGGCCCAACACACCAAGTAATCCGCGAGCTACTTCTTTCATTACTGTTCGCCCAACTTGGCGCACCATCGTGTTTTCTGAAATTTTTTCAATGGTACTTTTTTCTTCTTTTTTAGATTTTTTTTCTTCAGCAGGCTCTTCTTCTTTATTTTCCGCAGCAGCTTTTAATTTAGCATTCAATAGTTCATAAGCGCTTTCACTGTCTATGACTTCATTGTATTTAGCAGCAATAGAACTTGATGAAACAATTTGTT
Source organism: Bacteroidota bacterium (assembly GCA_043749245.1). Classification (GTDB taxonomy): domain Bacteria; phylum Bacteroidota; class Bacteroidia; order B-17B0; family Aurantibacillaceae; genus UBA4416. The sequence goes on from JAYVDU010000096.1 coordinate 14,316, forward strand.
GTATTTCATCTGTTGTTAATACACCAATTCTACTCATAGGCGCTCGCAAGTGTGTAGCGGCTAATGGTGTCGGTATTCCTTTTTCATCGAGTTCAGATACTAAAGCTTGTCCTATACCTAAACTGGTTAATAGTTCATCTGTTTTATAAAATTCTGATACTGGATAATTTTCTGCTGTTTTTTTAATAGCCTTTCTATCCTTCTCTGTAAAGGCTCTTAGGGCATGCTGTACTTTTAATCCTAACTGTGCTAATACTGCATCTGGAATATCATAAGGATTTTGTGTGCAAAAATAAATCCCAATACCTTTACTTCTAATCAATTTTACAATGGATTCTATTTGATCTAATAATGCTTGTGACGCTCCTTTAAATATTAAATGAGCTTCATCAATAAAAATACACAACTTAGGTTTATCTAAATCACCAGCTTCAGGAAAGGTATGATAGGCTTCAGCTAATAAACATAAAATAAATGTCGAAAATAATTTCGGTTTATCCTGTATGTCTGTTAATCGTATAATGGATGCCATACCTCTTCCATAGGCGTCTACGCGAATCAAATCAGTTACTTCAAATGAGCGCTCGCCGAAAAATGATTCAGCACCTTGCGATTCTAATTCGATGATGCTTCGTAAAATAATGCCAATTGATGCAGTTGATACATTACCATAATTTTTTGTAATTTCTTCTTTCCCTTCATTACCAATGAAATTAAGCAATGCTTTAAAATCTTTTAAATCAACTAATGGCAATTTTTTATCATCAGCATATTTAAATATAATCGCTACAATTCCTGATTGGGTATCGTTTAAATTTAAAACCTTCGAAAATAATACAGGCCCAAATTCGCTAACTGTTGCTCTTAACTTTGCGCCGTTTTCTTTTGATAGCGTTAAAAACTCTACACTGCTTCCATTAGATACAAAAGGAATTCCTAAAGCGGCATGACGCTCTTCTATTTTAGGGTTTGTAATACCTGCTTTTGCTATACCACTTAAATCACCTTTCAAATCCATTAATAATACCGGTATTCCTTTAGCACACATGTTTTCAGCAATTACTTGTAGTGTTATTGTTTTCCCCGTCCCTGTGGCACCAGCTATTAAACCATGTCTGTTTAATGTTTTTAATGGAAGTTTTACTTGTGCTTCTTTTTGAGGTACGCCATCTAATAAAGCGGCTCCTAATAGGATGTAATCTCCTTTACGGGTATAGCCATCAGTAATGGTTTTTATAAATTTAGTTGAATCTGCCATGAGTGTATTTTGTTTAAAAATAAAAAAACTCTGCAAGATTTCTTGCAGAGTTTGTAACTTTTTTTGTTGTAAAAACTAGGGCTCTATTGTTTACTTAATAGAGTGACGTGTCCTATTTTATGATACTCCTTTTTCTTTTCATCTAAAAAAGAAATTTTCCACACATACGTGTCTTGTTTCAATAATGTGCCAACATTGTTTTTAGCACCAGTCCAAGATTTTGTCACATCATTGGTTGAGTATATCATTTCACCCCATCTATCAAAAATTTGTAAACTAAAGGTTGAATAGTCAACCCCAGTAGGTGGTAAAAATATTTGAAACACATCATTTAATCCATTACCGTCTCCTGGCGTAAATGCATTAGGAACATATAACACTACATCCGGATTAATAATAACAACGATAGAGGTATCATCAACACAATTATTGGCACTTGTTGCAGTTAATGTTATGACAAAATTCCCAGAATTAACAAATAAATACGACGTATTGGTTTGTGTACTTGTTGATAAACCACCAATATCCCACGAGTAAGTATTATTATTTAGGACAGTGGAGTGATTCGTGAAATCTATCTGACCATCTACTACTGTAGTTTGCAACAGCGATGGCTCAAAAGAGGCAACAGGATTAGCAAATACAGTAAATGAATTTGCAACAGATGAATCATTTACACAACCAATGGCATCTGTATAAGAAATAGACGCAGTATATACTCCTGGCACAGAATAAGTATGCGATATTGCAAGGCCATTACCTAATGGACTTCCATCACCAAAATTCCAATTAGCGTTACCTGTATTAACTGTGCTTGAGTATAAGTTTACAATCAAAGGATTACAGCCTTTTAATACATTTGATAATGCATTAGCTTGTGGTTTCGCGTTTACCAAAATAGCTAATTTCATTGAGTCAGGACATAATCCACTTGGAGCTGGATCAGTCTTATATGTGACCGTATGAGTGCCTGCACCAGCCAAAGCTGGAGTAAAATCAGAACCCGCAACGCCAGCACCCGACCAAACGCCTCCAGTGTATTGAGCCGAAGCTTGTAAATTTACTAAAGGATTATAAATACAATAAGGCCCTACATTGCCAGTAATTGTTGCAGGTATAAAATGTACAACATTTACATTAATAGAGGTAGATGCTGTACAAGGTCCATTTATTACTGAATATGTAATTGTAGAACTGCCCAAAGTTGCTAAAGCTGGATTAAACTGTCCTGTAGATGATATAGCCGTTGGAGAAGTTGTTGATGACCATGTGGCACCAGATGCAACTATTGGACTTACCGTCATTGATCTTATGGCAAAATTATCGCAATAAGGTCCTGCTGGAGTTAAAGTAGGTTGTGTTAAAGAACTTACAGAAACTACTAAGCTACTCGTTGATGGACATAAATTTGTAGTTGGCGAAGAGTTAGTACTATACGTAATAGTATGCGTGCCAGCACCTGCTATGGCCGGATTAAAAGTTGTTCCAGTAACACCATTCCCTGCCCATACGCCAACTCCTAAAGTAGAAGTGGTTAAAGAAGTCGATAAATTAATACTTGGACTTGTTGAACATAAAGGACTAATAGCTCCTGTAATGGTTGATGGTACAAATTTTTCAACGCTAATAGTTGTAGTGCCGGTAGACGAACATGTTCCTGAGCCAACAGAATAGCTATATGTATTAGTTCCAATTGTTGCTAACGATGGAGTAAAAATACCAGAAGCGTTAACTCCAGGTCCAGACCCTGACCATGTGCCACCTGCAGGATTTACAGATAAAGTTAAAGAAGAGGCATTAGAACATAAACTACTAACAGGTGTAATAGTTGCAGGTACAGGATTAACAACCACAAGTGTAGCCGTTTTCGCCTGCATACAATTGGTTTGTCCTATGGGATTTACTTTTACTGTGTAAATAGTTGTAACCGATGGATTAGCAATAGTTGAATAACTTGTAGTTGATGATAAACCAATACTTGGAGTCCAAGTATAAGTAAATGCAGAAGGATTTTGTCCTCCACAATAACCCAATTTCATATTTGGAACCATATATTGACCGTTTGTTACTAAAGAGCCAGAGTTATCTGCTGATTGAGTGCCACTACAAACTGGAGAGGTATCTTCCATGTGATGCATTGTTGCCACATAAGGTAATTGTTTAAGCTCTACTGAAACATTTTGGGAATAGTTAACCGAGGTATTCATTCCAAAACAAACTTCGATAATGATGTTCGAAACACCATCCCACACATAAGCTTGAGAAAAATTATGTGTAACCCAGCCTGTTGTAATTGGTTGGTTTGGATTCGAGTATACTGTTTGAAGACCCGCAACAAATGGCTGACTTGCTGTGCTTGTTACATTTGGTAAAGAAGCTAATGCTGTGCAACCCATTTTAATATAAAAATTAGGGTAAGTTGTAATACTCGTGTTTAAGTTTAAAACATTAAAAGATAAACTTGAAATTTTTCCAGCATTTATTCCCGCTGCATTTAAGTCTGATTGCCTAATAAGGTATTGTGATCGCCCATAAGTATACCAGTTTCCATAAGGAGTAGGGTAACTTGTGGTTCCGT
>JAYVDU010000097.1:0-6329 GCA_043749245.1 Bacteroidota bacterium
GTGCCTCCGCTTGCACAGCGACACTGGCAGACCTACTACCATCTTTTATACAACATACAATAACCTACAACTATTATTGTTTCACGGCACACCTGAGCGGAGTCGATTATCATGTCGTCCTGAGCGGAGTCGAAGGAGGAGTCGAAGCCAACACGGCGGTAAAAATAAAAATGAGGAACATGCTTAGTACCGTTAGTTATCCGGTATCACTTAGCATGATATAGAAACGTCATGGCAAACAAACCTTAGCGATAGAGTTGCAATCTGTTTTATTGTGAGATTACATATTCCTTCTGTACTGGCCACCTACTTCAAACAAGGCACGTGTAATTTGTCCTAAGGACATAAACTTAACCGCATCCATCAATTCACCAAAAATATTTTGATTTTGGATGGCGGCGTGCTGTAATCTTTTTACACACGCATCGTGTTCCGCTTTATGCGTTTTATGAAGTTCACCTAACATCGTAATTTGATATTCTTTTTCTTCTGGAGTAGAACGGATTACTTCTTTGGGAATAACCATTGGGCTACCTTTGCTTGATAAGAAGGTATTAACGCCAATGATAGGATACTCACCTGTGTGTTTTAATGTTTCGTAATACAAACTTTCTTCTTGTATTTGTCCGCGTTGATACATCGTTTCCATGGCACCTAAAACGCCGCCACGTTCCGAAATTCTGTCGAATTCGGTTAATACAGCAGCCTCCACTAAATCAGTTAACTCTTCAATAATAAATGCGCCTTGTAAAGGATTTTCATTTTTTGCTAAACCTAATTCACGGTTAATAATTAATTGGATGGCCATTGCTCTGCGCACTGATTCTTCCGTGGGCGTTGTAATAGCCTCATCATACGCATTAGTGTGTAATGAATTACAGTTATCATAAATCGCATATAAGGCTTGTAGCGTTGTACGTATATCATTAAAATCAATTTCCTGTGCGTGCAACGAACGACCCGACGTTTGAATATGATATTTCAACATTTGACTTCTTTCGTTTCCACCGTAACGTAGCTTCATCGCTTTAGCCCATATACGACGGCTTACACGGCCAATTACAGAATATTCAGGATCGATACCATTACTAAAGAAGAATGATAAGTTAGGTGCAAAATCATCAATGTTCATTCCTCTACTTAAATAATATTCAACAAACGTGAAACCGTTAGCTAAGGTAAAGGCAAGCTGAGAGATAGGATTAGCGCCTGCTTCAGCAATGTGATAACCAGAAATAGAAACAGAATAAAAGTTACGTACTTTTTGATCGATGAAATATTGTTGTACATCGCCCATCACTCGTAAACTAAATTCTGTACTGAAAATACAGGTGTTTTGCGCTTGATCTTCTTTTAAAATATCAGCTTGAACCGTACCACGCACTTGTGATAAAGTAGTTGCTTTTATTTTTTCGTAAACGTCTTTTGGCAAAACCATGTCGCCCGTAACGCCCAACAATAGTAAGCCTAAGCCATTGTTGCCTTCAGGCAATTCTCCTTGGTAAGTAGGCCTTACGGTGCCTTTCGTTTTATAAATACCAGCAATTTTCTTTTCAACTTCTTTTTCTAATTTATGTTCTTTGATGTATAATTCACATTGTTGGTCAATAGCTGCATTCATGAAAAACGCCGCTAATGTTGGGGCCGGGCCATTAATGGTCATTGATACCGATGTTTTAGGATCTGCTAAATTAAAACCACTGTATAGTTTTTTGGCATCATCTAAACAAGCAATACTTACGCCGCTATTACCTACTTTACCATAAATATCCGGACGATAATCAGGATCGTTACCATACAACGTTACACTGTCAAAGGCTGTGCTTAAACGCGCTGCGGGCAAACCTTTGCTTACATAATGAAAACGTTTGTTGGTTCTTTCTGGTCCACCTTCACCAGCAAACATACGCGTAGGGTCTTCTCCTTCGCGCTTAAACGGATAAATACCTGCTGTATATGGAAAATCACCAGGGAAGTTTTCCTGTAAATTCCATTTTAAAATATCGCCCCACGATGTATATTTTGGCGACGCAATTTTTGGGATTTTGGAATGTGATAAGGATTCGTAATGCGTTGCAATTTTCAATACTTTATCACGGACTTTAAATTCATAAAACTCGTTACTATATAATTTTTTCTTTGCTTCCCAACCTTCTATTACCAGTAGGTTGCGAGGGTCTAAATCTAATTTTGTTTTTTCAAATGCTTCGTGTAATCCTTTAATTAAACGGTCTTTATCTTCCATCTTTGATTCGGAAATCGTTTCGATGGTTTTTTGAATACCATATAATTTTTGAGCAACTTCACTTTGTTGATTCGCTCGTTTATCGTAATTACGGTTGTTTTCAGAGATCTCTGATAAGTAACGTGTTTTTGCAGGAGGAATGATGTAAATTTTTTCGCTCATTTCTTCCGTGATAAAAAACTGAGATGCCAACGCTGCATCCCCTGTTTTTTCAACCATTTTATTCATCACTGCTTTGTACAAACGATTCATGCCCGGATCGTTGAATTGAGAAGCGATTGTTCCGAATACCGGAATATCTTCATCCGCAATTTCCCATAAGTTATGATTGCGTTTGTATTGTTTTTTAACATCACGAATCGCATCTAAAGCACCACGCTTATCAAATTTATTCAACGCAATAATGTCAGCAAAATCTAACATATCAATTTTCTCTAACTGTGTGGCAGCACCGTATTCTGGCGTCATCACATATAAACTCATATTAGAGTGTTCGATGATTTCCGTATCTGACTGACCGATACCAGATGTTTCTAAAATAATCAAATCGAAATTTGCGGCTTTGCAAATATTAACCGCATCCTGTACATATTTACTTAATGCCAAATTACTTTGACGAGTAGCCAATGAACGCATATACACACGATCATTATTAATCGCGTTCATACGAATACGATCTCCTAATAAAGCGCCGCCTGTTTTGCGTTTTGAGGGATCAACTGAAATAATGGCAATTTGTTTTCCTTCAAAATCAACTAAAAAACGTCGAACCAATTCGTCTACCAAGCTTGATTTTCCTGAACCTCCAGTGCCAGTAATACCAAGCACGGGACAAGCCCCCTTCGTTTCCCCCACAGGGGGAAGGATAGAACCAAATAACTTAGCGAAATCGTCAGAGAAGTTTTCGGCACAAGAAATTAACTGACCTAATACTTTATGATCATTTATTTTTAATTTATCGCTAATATATTTAGTATTAGCTTCCTCCCCTTTGGGGAGGATTGAGGCGGGGCTTCCTGTTGCATAATCACACTGACGCAACAAATCGTTGATCATTCCTTGTAAGCCCAAAGAACGGCCATCATCAGGCGAATATATTTTTGTGATACCGTATTTATGTAACTCTTCGATTTCTGTTGGAAGAATCACCCCGCCACCGCCACCAAATAATTTGATGTGCTCACAGCCTTTTTCTTTCAACAAATCGTACATGTATTTAAAATACTCTACGTGTCCGCCTTGATAACTTGTTACCGCAATCGCATTTGCATCTTCTTGTATGGCACAATTTACAACCTCTTGCGCGCTTCTGTCGTGGCCTAAGTGAATAACCTCTGCCCCACTCGATTGAATAATACGACGCATGATATTAATAGCAGCATCATGCCCATCGAATAAAGCAGCAGCAGTTACGATTCGGATTTTATGCGTTGATTGATATGGTGTAGTTTCCATGGGAAAATTGATTTAAAATTGAAGTGACTAATATAACAGTTTTTCCTGTTTTTAGGTTAGGTATTAGTCGATTTTAAATAGGGTTTTTGAAAGACGCTAATTTCTGAAAGGAATTTTTTTGATTGCGACGCTATTTAAAGCTTCGCTCTATATCGTCCTATTTTTCTTGCTTAGTATTTTATAGTAGAAAATGCCTACAAATACAAAGCCTAAAGCAAAGGGAATAGATGCCCAATATTTATATTCTAAATGATTGAAAAACTCAACGAACATCCATAAACTATTTGCGGTAATCCAACATAAAATAGCCCAATTAATGAATACATCTGTTGTTCTTCGAGTGTGATATAAGATGATAATAGCTAATCCTATAGTTGGAATAATCATAATGGTTCCTGCCAATTTCAGTGAAAGCATCCAGCAACTGTCTTTAATAAGCCAAAAGACAATGTGTAAGTATTCGTAATGTTTTATTCTATCTAACAGATTCATAAATTCAATTTAAAAATAAGCTTTTCATATAGATAATTCCCTGTTTTTTTGTTTTTATTCAAAACCAAGAACTTTTTATGTTTATAGTAATTTTTTTAATGAGTTCTTTTTCTTTCTATCTTTTTTCTTAGATGAAAAAGAAACAAAAAATCAAGTCAAAAATATGCGCTTCGCTCCTCTCGGAATTCTACGGATTTCACGCTCTGCTAAATCCTTGAATTCTCGATTTACAATTATTAGTTATTGTTTTTTATTTGTTATGTTGAATATGCTATCGCTATTTCACCGCAACTCTGCTCGCATTTTTGACAACCCTACGCTCTTATTCTATTTAACATTTTCTTAAACTTTAATCTATTCCATTTGAGTTAATTAAAATAGTAATTAAATTAACTATTTTCTGTCTAAAATTTTAGTATAGTCCTTTTGATTAACTAAACCCTTTTTAGTATCTTTAAACTTAATTTTTAGCACTCTACTACTTACTATGATTCAATTCGAAAAATATAAACTTAAAAATAATTTAACGGTTATCGTTCATCAAGACAAAAGCACGCCTATGGCTTGTTTAAATATTATTTATGATGTTGGCGCGCGTGATGAAGACGAAAACAAAACAGGATTTGCGCATTTGTTCGAGCATTTAATGTTTGGGGGAAGTGTCAATATTCCTAATTACGACGAACCTTTACAAATGGTGGGTGGCGAAAACAATGCCTTTACCACAAACGATATCACTAATTATTATTGCACCGTTCCTAAAGAAAATATAGAAACCGCTTTTTGGTTGGAAAGCGATCGTATGTTGAGTTTAGCCTTTGATGCTAAAAGCTTGGAAGTGCAGCGCAGTGTGGTTATCGAAGAGTTTAAACAACGCTATTTGAATCAGCCTTATGGCGATGTATGGTTATTGTTACGCCCGTTAATTTACAAAGTACATCCTTATAAATGGGCAACCATTGGGAAAGAAATCAAGCATATAGAAGATGCGACAATGGCTGATGTGAAAGCCTTTTTTAAATTACATTACAATCCAAGTAACGCCGTATTGGTAGTTGCAGGTGATGTAGAGTTTGATCAAGTAAAACAATTAGCCGAAAAATGGTTTGAGCCAATTGATGCGGGAATTAAACCGAAACGTAACTTACCTGTTGAGCCACCACAAACGGAATACAGAAGTTTAACAGTAGAGCGTGATGTGCCTATTAATTCGATATACCGCGCTTATCGCATGTGTGCCAGAACGGATGCGGAATACCACACGGTTGATGTTTTGTCTGATTTATTATCGCGCGGAAATTCATCCCGTTTATATAAAAATTTGATAAAAGATAAACAACTGTTTTCTGATATACACGCTTATGTGATGGGTGATTTTGATAAAGGCTTATTCGTGATTTCAGGTAAAGTAAATGATAACGTATCCATTGAAGATGCGGAAGCAGGCATTGACGCAGAGATTGCAAAAATGCAAAACGAATTGGTTGACGATACAGAATTACAAAAATGTAAAAACAAAGTAGAATCTACGGTAACTTATAGCGAAACGGACGTGTTGAATAAGGCTACAAACCTTGCTATATCTGAGCTTTTGGGTGATGCCAATTTGATTAATTTAGAAATAGAAAATTACCAAAAAGTAACTGCCAAGCAAGTACAAGAACAAGCAATCAAACTTTTACAAAAAACAAATTGCAGTACGCTATTTTATTTAAAGAAAAAGTAGAGCCATTAACCACACCTGTCAGGTTTTTAAAACCTGACAGGTGTGGTTTTTATAAAAAAGTAAATAATCTGCGGGACAAAATAACATGATACAATTTTCAACCATAAACTCTAACGCTTCTTTCGCAGAGTTATTCGAGTTAGAGCGAAAAGAATTTGCCTTGCATCAACACATCGATTTTTTAGATTACCAAAAACAACGCTTGGCTTTTCTTGAAAAACAACTGTCTAACCCCAACAGTAAGGCCTTATATGATTTTGTAAAAACGAACAAACCTAAGATTGGTGTATTTGCCGGGAGTTTTAATCCGTTTCATAAAGGACATTACAATGTCTTACAAAAAGCAGAACGCTTGTTTGATAAGGTGATTATTGCCTTTGGTAAAAATTCTGATAAAACAGAAAGATCGTG
>JAYVDU010000098.1:0-6301 GCA_043749245.1 Bacteroidota bacterium
TTGATGTCCTTCATCAACTAGTTGTTTTAAAATAGTTTCGTTACCCTCTATATTTTTTCCAATAACAAAAAACAATGCTTTTACATCATGTTTTTTTAATACTGCCAAAACCTTAGTCGTATTAGGGTTATGCGGACCATCATCAAACGTTAGTAATACTTTTTTTTCTGTTGTAGCTAATGAGTTTATGGATGTTAAATGAAAATTGAATTGGATAAAATAAGCACCAAATGATTGAATGATAAAAAAGATAAAAAGTAATCCCGACAGATACCAATAACTCCAATGATAGGCATCTTTAAAAACAAAAAAGGCAATAACGCCGATGAAAAAAATGAGTGTTGTGGGTAAAAATTTTATGTACTTCGTCATTTCAGTGGAGTTAAGTTATATAAACTAATACATACATTGGTAATTGTGCGGTAGGCTTTGGCGAATTGCGAAGCACTCATTTATACCGAAAGGCAAAATAAAAAAACATGAATAAAAGGAGCGATATACATATTTTTCTGGTGGCGCTGCGAAGGCTCTTTGTGCGAAGAAAAAATGGATATGGCTTTTCGCCTTGGCTTTTGTTTCTTTTGGTCAAGCAAAAGAAAATAAAAATCTCGATGTATCGGGACTGTATTTGTTGAAGAGACAAACTTTAACATTGACTCACTAACATAAACGAATAATTAACGCCGCCGTATTGATTAATGACTAGCACGTGTTTAATGTGTTTAGGTTCCAATCCAGCAATAACGATAGATTGAGGCAATTGTTGTTTTTGAATTAATTTAGTAGCTACCCACATTGCAAATGCAGACGCTGTATAAAATTCGCCACACAAATTTTTAAAACTGGCAATTGCTGTGTTGGTTGTTAGTTTTGGAAGTAATTCATTCAGGTGTTTATCAAAATGCTGATTGCCACAAAAGCCCATCAACGTGACATCTATATCAGAAAGTGTTAAGTTGTGTAGTTTTAAAAATGCGATTAATTTCTCAAAAATATCTTCTGAAGTCTTTGGTTTATAAAGCGTTTTAATTCCATCAATTGCCGCAATACTTTTATCTGATTTTAACTTTGATAATAAAAAGAATGTAGATCCTTCACTCAATTGAACGCCATTGGTGGTTGATTGATGAATAGGGATGGTAGTGTTTTGATCTTGTAATTTATTAGCTCGGCGGTTAAGTATCACAAAATTAGGCGTATGCTCTTCTATACCACCTACTAAAATAGTTTCCTTTCCTTCTTCAAACAGCATTAACGCATCAAGGACGCAACTTTCAAAAGAAAAACCTCTATGAACGTAAGTGAAATTATAATCGTGGCATTTCATGATCAAGGCTATTTGCGAGCCTACGGTATTATGCGTTGATTGTATAAAAGAAGTTGGCGTTAAAAATTGTTCGTTGTTATCAAGCATCGCTAATAAAAAGCGTTCGCTATCTTCAAAACAACCTAAGCCAGTTCCAGTAATAATTGCATCTACTTTTTTAGCATCAGCATGTATAATAGCCAAATTTGCAGTGGTAACGCCCATCTTAATTGCTCGCCCCATACGACGGATTAAGTTGGGAGCAATATGATCTTTATAAGAGGGTTCTATCGCATTAAAATAATCGCCATGAGCAGGCTTAATCGTATCAAAAAACCAAGAATCATCAATGGTGTTTTGAGCAGATATACAACTGATGCCGTTTATGTATGCTTTAGTCATGCGTGGATTATACTTTTTTAAATAAGAGTGATGAACAATTTCCTCCGAAACCAAAAGAGTTTGAAAGCACTGTGTTAATAGGCGTTTTCAGTAATTCAGTAACAGGAGTTAAATTTAAAGAAGCAATAGGTGTTGTGAAATTTAAGTTCGGAAATATTGTTTGATGTTGTAAGGATAGAACTGAAATAACGGCCTCAATACTTGCCGCCGCCGCTAACGTATGTCCTGTATACGCTTTCGTTGAACTGAATTTAGGCACTTGATTACCGAACACTGCAACGGTGGCCATGCCTTCTGATAAATCATTGTTGGGCGTACCCGTACCATGCATATTGATATAATCTACTTGTGATGGTGTTAAGCCACTCATGGCTATTACTTGTTGTATGGCTAAGGTAGCGCCATAGCCTTCGGGCGATGATGCTGTTTGATGATAGGCATCATTGGCATTTGCATACCCTATAATTTCAGTTAATGGTTTGCCTTGTCTTTTATTTAAAGCTTCTTCTCCTTCAATTACTAGGAACGCAGCGCCTTCACCTAAATTTAATCCTTTACGATTTTCATCAAAGGGCTTACACCATTCTCTGTCTAAAATCATTAAGGTGTTAAATCCATTGAAGGTGAATTTTGATAAAGCATCAACGCCTCCAACAACAACTCTGTCTAATTGCCCATGCTTAATCATTCTACAGCCCAACATAATAGCGTTAGCTGCCGACGAGCATGCGGTAGAAATGGTTGTTACATAATCTACATTGCCAATGTAATCGGCTATGCGTTCGGTGCTATCTCCACAATCGTGGGTATCAATCACACTTAAGTGATCTGTTTTTTCAAATAATTCTTTGTAATACAACTCTGTAATTCCCATCCCTGCAACCGTTGTAGAGGATATCAATCCTGTACGTAAACCATCTGTTGTGTCAATCCCCGAATGAATAACAGCTTCTTTAGCAGCAATCATAGCGAGGTATGTATTCCGATTGTATTCCGGATTTGAATCTTTTACTAAATCAGCCAGATCTTTATTTGATAAATTAATTTCACCAGCTAAAAATTCGTCTTTGTAACGAGTGGTTAAATGATTGATTTTTCCTATACCCGTTTTTGATTGAGATAGAGATAGCAAGCCTTCCGACACCGTGTTGCCAAGTGCCGTAATCATTCCTAGTCCTGTAATATAAACCCGCTGCGACAAAATAGATTATCCTTTTCCTTGTGCTTTAATATATTCTGCCATCGTACGTAAAGATTGGAAAATAACTTTACCATCTTTTGGGTCTTCTATTTTTATGCCATAATGTTTTTCCAATAAGACTATAAGCTCCAATGCATCAATAGAATCAAGGCCTAAGCCTTCACCAAATAATGGAGAATCGGCACTTACTTCATCAGGATTTACTTCTGCTAAATTAAGTTGTTCGATAATTTGTTTTTTTAATTTTTCGATTAATGCGTCCATGATGTTTGATTATATAATTGGTTTACAGTTGATTGATTAAGAGGTTTAAAAATAACATTTTTATTTAAATATTCTTCGTTTTCTACTAAAAAAATAAAGGCTTCGTACTGGTCGCCATCTACTTCTACCCAACCAACAATAGCCGCCTCAGCATATTGATTGAGGAGTATCTCCGCATAATTTACTAAAAGTGAAGCATCCATTTTTTCAGTCACAAAAAAAGCATTTTCTCCGGTGAGCTTGTGTTTAATGGCTATTTCGCCAATAACAATATTTGGTAAGGTGTATACAAACACGGTAGGTGATGGAAAATAATTTGATTTATCATCGATGGATGTTTGATATTGCCTGTCAGTTTCTAAGCTAGAGGCCGAATTTGACAGTACGATGGCGGTTTTGTCCAACGGAGTGTTTGTTAAAAAGGAGCTATGTTGCAATGAAAATTCAGTGCATAATAACCCTAATTTACATAGCGAATCCATTTTATGAAACTTTGGATAGCTTATTCCCATTGACTTGTAGGCTTCAGATAAAAACTCAGATAAGCTTTGTGTAGGTTCAGCTTTGAATACAATTTCACCATTAACATCTACCTGATGGTGTTTGATATGTGCGTATGAGGTGATAATATTCATTAATAATTATATTTAATTCATTGAACTTTTTTTCATTGCTAAAGCCCTAATTGTATAGTAATTCATAAACCCAAACTTAAGTCTGGGGTTAGTAGCGATTGTATATTATTGGCTTTAGCCATGATTTTTAATTTTTATTCTTAAGTTATATTTTTCTAAATAAAGCAGCAGCATTGCAACCGCCAAAGCCAGAAGCTGTTTTTATAAATGATGAAAATATGCTCGGCTGGTGAGTTTGTATAATATTGATATTGCCACTCACACCCTTTGTTTCATAGCCTTCTGACTTAATCAGTTGTTGATTTTTTAAAGACTCTAACGATAAGATAGTTTCTAACACACCACCAGCACCTAAGGTGTGCCCGTAATACCCTTTTATACTATTTACAGGAATAGCATTTAATCCCGCTCTGTCAAAAGCAATTGATTCCATTTCATCATTAAAAAGTGTAGCAGTTCCGTGTGCCGAAATAAATCCTAAATTTTCAGGATGATAGTGTAATACCTCTTGAACACATTGGTATAAGCCATCTCCCGTGCGTGATGGCCCCGAAATATGATTGGCATCATTAGCAGAAGCGCCACCAACTATTTCTGTATGGTACGGCGTTGCTAACGTTTTGTTACTAGTTAGTAGAATGGTTGAAACAGCTTCGCCTAAATTAATACCGGTTCTATTGGCATCAAAAGGCTTGCTGGGTTCGGAACTCATGGCGTTAAAGGATTTAAATCCACTTACCGTAAATTCAGAAATAATATCGCCTCCACAAACTAATACGTTATCGTATTGCCCATTTTTAATAAACCGTTGCGCAATGATAATTGCCAAAACACCTGATATACAAGCGTTAGAAAGCACTAACGGTGTGTGTTTAAATTTAAAATACGATTGTAAATGATGTGTAAACGCGTGTAAATAACCTCGTTTATGATCTATATTTTTATAAGCATGTTCTAGTATATCAATATTTCCTTTAGTAGTAGAATATATCAATAAGGTTCTCTCATCCTGAGGATTGATGGCGCTTTTAGTCAACACGTCTTGTATAGAAATAATACTGAGTTGCTCTAGTTTTGTGTGTTGATGTGCATTTCCGTATGTTGCAAATTCTTGAGCGATTAAGTCATCATTTATCTTTGCTAAACAAAAGGGTTCTTTTGAAAAAGGAAGCAGTGTTTTTTTGACAGCAATCTTTGATTGACAAACAGCACTATAGTTTTGATTGGTAGTAAACCCTAACGGGCTGATGATATTATTGTAAGAGGCGAAAACCATTTATGTATCAAATATAGAAAATAATTTACAGTTGCTGATTGTAAATTATTTCAACAAAAAAACCTCCACGAAAAGTCGCGAAGGTTTTTTAATATATCATACGTGTTGTAAAATTAAGCTTTGATTGCTTTTTCCATTACTACTTTTCCTTTGTAGTATAATTTTCCTTCAAACCAGTGCGCACGGTGATACAAGTGAGCTTCGCCAGTTGTTGTATCTTTAGCAATTGTGTTAGTTGGTGCTTTGTATGTTGCACGACGAGAGTCTCTACGGGATCTGGATAGTTTTCGTTTTGGATTAGGCATGGTATTTAATTTTAATTATTGTTAAACTTTATATTCTTTAATTTATCCCAATTTTCATTAGGCGTTGGTTCATCATCTATTTTTAATTCGTTGAATTTTTTTAATGTTTCTTCATCACAAGTAACTCCCAAATCCTCTTCTTCTTCGCAAGGTACTTTTCTGCTGGGAATAGATAATTCGATGTACTCAAATAAATATTGTGAAATGTCAGCCTCTTCTAATCCTTCATGAAGGACTAATAACTCATCATTACTTTCTTCAGGATTACCATGCTTTACAATCAATTTTTCATGACCACTTATGGGGCAATCATAATCAATTAAACAGCGATCGCAACTCAAATTAACGGTTCCTTCAAAATCAAACAAAAACTGCAATAGGCTATTTTGTTTAATCACAGTTACATTAACCTTAATGTTGGCTTTTGTTATTTCACTATCATCAAATTGTTCAAAGAACTTTTCACTTACTTCAAATTCAAATTGGTGTTCACCCATTGGTAAACCGCCAAACTGTATTACATACTGACTTTTACCCATAACTTAATTCCAAAATGGACGGCAAATATACACTTTTTTTATACTTATCAACAATTATTTTTTAAATAAATACGTGATAAGAGTAAAATTTAATCCAAAAATACATTTTTAGTTGGTTCATATTACAACAAAACTAGCTTTAATTCTCCTTTATAAATTTTTGTAAGGTATTGTGTCCATTTTTAAAGTTAATTTTGGCAACATAAAGGCCAGCTGAAATAGCTGTAATGTCTATACTTTCTGATGAATTAAGTTGTTTTTGTAATACGATTTTTCCGTTTATATCAATTAATGTGATGCTTTCTATTTGATTGGAATTAATGAATAATTGGTTACGAGATGGATTGGGGTAAATTAATACATCGTTTTTTGT
>JAYVDU010000099.1:0-1812 GCA_043749245.1 Bacteroidota bacterium
ACCATTTTTCGTTTTTCAGTAAAATCCGAAATTTTAAGTTTTTCAGCAGCAATTTTATCTTCAATTTCTTTTAAGAATGGATTCACGCCTTTACTTGATGTTTTAAAGAAACCTAAATTATTATCATACGTTTTCATACGATCATTTACTTCATCTATTTGTTTTTTCAAATAGTCTGCTTCTTTTTTCAAAGCTATTTCAGGACTTTCGCCATTTACAAAACGTTCTAATTTTGTTTTAAATTGCATCATGAATTTTTCATTCACACTTACATTCATTTTATCATACAACTCATCTAAACGATTATAAAACGCATCGTTAATGCGTTTTTTATCTTTCATAGGAACCATTCCTGCCGTATTCCAATCGGCAGAAAACTGCTTTAAAGTTGCATGGTTATCTGATGCATTTTCAGATAAATTAATTTCTAAAAGTTGTTTCAATAACGCTTCTTTAGCTACTAAGTTTGTTTCAAAAGCGGCGTCTGCTTCTGCAAAATGAGCTTTTTTCGCATCAAAGAAATGATTACAAGCCGAACGGAAATTATTAAATAATTTTGTTTCGTCTCCACCGGCATGTGCTGCTTTTTTCCAAAAATCTTGTAATTTAATTAACGCTAAGCCTGTTTTTTGCCAGTCTTTACTCTCTTTTAAAGCAAGTGCTTTATTTATCAGATCTTGTTTAACTGCTTTTATTTCGCTCATCTTCTCGTGATGAGCACTAAAAAATACTTTTTTCTTTTCAAAAAACACATCGCATAACGCTCTGAACTCTGCCCAGGCTTTATCGTTTTCTTTTTGATTAGCCCTTCCAATCCCTTTCCACTCCGTTTGTAAAGCCACTAAATCATTCGTTAAAATATTCCAAGCATTGCCTGTTGCCGTTTCAGCTTTTGTGATAATTTCTTTTATTTTTTCGAGTAACTCTTTTTTCTGAGTCAAGTTAGCTTCTTTTTCTTCTTCAACAGAATTATAATGCGCTTTTAATTTAGAATATGCTTCTTCCAAAGCAGCTCTGAAACCGCCCTTTAACTCATCCCACTTATCATTAGGCACAGGCCCGATATCTTCCCAATCATTTCGGTATATTTTTATTAAGCGCTCGGCTTCTTTTATATTGGTTTGATTTTTAATGCCTCTGATTTTTTCGAGTAACTCTGTTTTTAATTCATAGTTACGTTTCAAATCATGCTCTTGTAATTGCTTTGATAAACTTAATTTATAATTAAATTCCTCAATCGCCTTACTATAGTCTGCTTGAATTTCTTTGTATTTATGAGGCGATACTGCTCCTGATACTTTCCAAAGTGCTTGTAACTCCACTAATTTTTTAATAGCAGCGCCGATATTATCACTCACTTGGCTTAAATCATTTATTTTAGAAACAATCTCTTTACGAATTTCTAAATTTTTTATTTGCTCGATGGCTATTTTAGCATCTTCTTCTTTTTTCTTTTTCTCGAATTTCTCGAATAAAACGGCAATTTTAACATCATCAGGATGTTTAGCATATTCAAATTCTTTTGCTTTCCCGCCTTCATCTACAAAGGTTTGTTTAGCAGTTTCAAATTCAGCTGTCCACAATTTTTGATACTCTTTTTGCAGAGTGCGCATTTGGTGAGCAACAGCACTAGCATCAGGTTGACTGAGCATCTCTTCCAGTTTGGTAATAATCGTTTGTTTCATTTGTACGTTATACGTTGTTATTTAATCTTATAAAAATAAAGTAATTTTTTATGTTACAAAACTTTCTGAGCCTTTTTTTAGAAAAAATATTTACTATATAATAAGCGATTATATCTTCCTAAATTGA
>JAYVDU010000100.1:0-18067 GCA_043749245.1 Bacteroidota bacterium
ATGGATTTGGCGTTTTGGCTTGACTTTTTTTGTTACTTTTTTTCGTCAAGGAAAAAAACGTAAAAAAGATGATTAAGTTTTTGAGTGAACCCTATTTAAGAAAGAATATTGGTATAAATCATAAATTCAGTTTGTATTAAACTCTTTTTTGGTGATACTATTTTTTTAGTCTTGTTAATCTTTTGAATAAAGAAAAAAACAGCAAACAGATTATTTCAATTTACTTAATAAAGTAACATGTCCTGTTTTTGTAGTGTTTTCGCCACTCATCGCTTTTATATTAACTTGATACACATAAATGCCTTGTTGACATAATTGCCCTTTGTATTTACCGTCCCAACCTAAGGTTGTATTTGTTTCTTTAAAAATACATACTCCCCATCTATCAAATATGCTTAAATCTATTTGAGCAATGCCATAACCTTTAGGTATAAAATAATCGTTACTAATATCGCCGTTTGGTGTAAAGGCATTAGGTATAAATATATCCCACTCTTTAGTAATTGTGATACAAACAACATCAGTATTACGACAGCCGTATGTATTAAAACCTTCTAATGTATAGCAAGTGCTTTCTAAAGGATGAACCGTAACTATCGGGCACCAATTACATATTAATGGATTACCATCAGGTGATAAAAACCCTACATCAACATTGCCGGTTCCTGTTAACACAATATCTTGATCAATATTAATGGTAGAATCTTTCCCGGCATTTACAATCGGTAGGGGATCTACAATGACTTGTATAGTAGCCGTTACTGGGCATATATTATTTTTGGAAACGGTTACGGTATAAATAGTTGTGACACTCGGTTTTACAAGAGTAGTAGAGTCGTTCGGTTTTGATACACCTGTTGTTGGATTCCAATGATATGTATTGCCACCAATTGCATATATCGTAGTTGATTGACCAAAGCAAATTTTATCATTAGGACTCACTGTAGGTATCGAACTAGCTCCCACATTAATTTGAATAGTTTGAATTGATGTACAAATATTAGGCGAAAATCCATTAGAACCAATTACGGAGTATATCGTAGTAATTACAGGTGTTGCAATAGTTGTATTTGTATTTATACTATTAATTGTTGTTGTAGGCGACCATGTATACGAACTTGCTCCATTAGCGGTTAAGGTTGAACTTTGACCAACAATACAGAGATTTAACGAATTAGAAGATATGGTTAAGGTTGGAGTAGGGATAACAGTTACCGATACAGAAGATGAACCGATACAGCCTAGTGCAGATGAACCGCTAACGGTATAGATGATGGATGCTGTTGGTGTGGAAATAACATTTGATCCTGTTGTTGCATTTAAATTAGTTGCAGGACTCCAAGTATAAGTAACACCACCATTAGCAGATAAATTAGCAGATGCGGATGAACAGATAGTTGCATTACTGCATGTAATAATAGGATTATTGGTAACAGTTATCACCGCCTGAGCTTGAGCAATATTGGTGCAAGTACCATTACTTCCTAAAACAGTATATGTTGTTGTGTTGTTAGGAGATGCAATTACTAAGGATCCAGCTGATGAACTTAAAGTTGAAATAGGACTCCAAGTATAATTAGTTGCCCCAGTTGCTATTAATGAAGATGATCCTAAAGGACATATAGTTGCTGAGGAAGAATTAATACTTAGTGTTGGCGTAGCTATAACACTTACAGTTGTAACAGCGGTATTCGTACAAGAATTAAGTGTTCCAGTAACCGTATAAGTTTCAGTAGAGTTAGGATTAGCAGTAACAATGCTTCCCGTTGCACTGCTTAAGTTAGCCGCCGAATTCCAAGTGTACGATGTTGCTCCATTAGCTGTTAAGGTTGCTGATGTTCCAGATCCTTGACAGATGCTTGTATTGGGAGAAAGCGTGATTGTAGGGCTTGGTAATACACTAACTGTTGTAATAGCCAAAGATATATTAGTGCCAGAACAAGTAGACATTAATCCAGTGATAGTGTAAGAAGTTGTTACAGCTGGTGTAACGACGATGCTATTACTAATAACTCCAGAACTCCACGTATAAGTATCGTTCGCAGTTAAAGTAACTGTTGATCCTGAACAGATTACTGAATTTGAATTTGTAACGGATAACGTATTAGTTATGGTTGCACAATTAGTTCCAGTAATTACAGGTTCTTGAATTGACCAGTTTGGCAAATTTGAAAAAACACCTGTGTTATTATTAGGTGAAGCATCCATAACAGTTGCGGCGGTTGGTTGATTACATTTATAATATAAAAGTAAATTTTGTTCATTGCCAGAAAGACATTGGTTATAATTTGTTGAAATTTCAGTAGCTGTTAATGCCCTTTCCCAAATTCTTACCTCATCCATATTCCCAAATAAAGTCCAAGGAACATTTGGGGATCTTAATGCTAATGAAGAAGTCATAACTCTAGTTATAGGAGGTGTAATAATAGGTTTAGTGTCAACTAATACACCATTTACATACAAATAAGAAATTTGATTTGTATAGTCCATAACGCCTGCTGCATGATACCATGTTCCTATAATAAATCCTCCTAAAGGCATATAACTGCAACTTGGGACCACGGCCACCCAACTACCTGGAGCATCAACCTTAAAAACCAATTTAGTAACAGGTTCTGGGAACGAGCCATATAGCCAACCAAAACCTAACCAATTATCTTCGTAAGGAACTGCATCAATAGAGCTTATTAAAGGTCGCATGTTAGCTGTAAACGGCTGATTTAATTTAAACCAACACTCCCATGTATAGCCACCGTTAGTTCCTGAATAGTATTGATTTGTTAATGGTAAATTTACTCCAGGGTGTGAGGCATCAAACAATAATGATCCAGAGCAAGCGGTAGATGTTGAGGTACAATTTATATTTACTGCTACTGTAGTCGTAGATGCACAACCAGCTAAGGAATTAGCTGTAATTGTATATATGGTATTTACACTTGGACTAACAGAAACTGTCCCTCCAGTTAAAGAACCTGGTTGCCAATTGTAAGTCCATGGACCGCCCTGCACAGGAACTGTAGGGCTAATAGCAATACTTGTAGCTGTATTAGCGCAGTATGTATAAGTATTTGAACCAAACACTACTGGTGTTAGCGAAATAGAAAATGTTGTTTGATTAAGAGGAACGCCAACTGCCGCACCATTTAAAGCAAATTGTATAAATGTTCCTGCATAACTCAATGGTGTAATTGTATTGGTTGCCAAAAAAGGTATAGTTTGTAAAACTCCCGAGCTATTAAAACCACTCAAAACTCCGTTTACTGTTGAAGAAAAAAACCAATTAAATTTCATAACTCTCCAACCGCCTCCCATAATATTAAAAGAAACATCAGGTTGTGCAGTCCCTGTACAAGCATATCCCTGGCTACCGTAATTTAATGGTGTAATCGTTTGATTAGGACAAACACTGAAACTATACAGGTTACAAACACTCATGCCTGTACCCGTTAGTGTTCCTACTTGGGCAGTTATACTATTTAAACTATATATAAATAGAAAAAATAAAGTAATTTTTTTCATAAGATTAATTATAAAACATAAGATTCATTCACAATATCTTATATTTAATTTTAAGAACAAATTTAGCGATTATAGTATGAGTTTCACTACCGTTAAAGACGTTTTTAGCAAATGTTTGAAATTTAGTAGTCATTATTTTTTAGCGAATTCTTATTTTTACTTCTATCAAAATGGTTATTTTAGAATTACCTAAAAAGAGTAAGGTTTCCTTTATAGGAATTACTACTTGTTTTTAAAATATAAAAATAAGTACCATCTGGAACTTTTTCGCCGCTGGTAGTTTTTCCATCCCAAAATTTTTGATTTGTTTTTCCTGATTTAAAAATACTTAATCCCCATCTATCATAAATAGTGTATTCAAAAAAATCACATCCTATAAATTTCGAAAAATCAAACAAATCATTTACTCCGTCATTATTGGGAGTGAATACGTTAGCGATTTCTAAATTCCCTAAAGTTATGCCATTAATATAGATAGATGTATTTGCCGTATCGGCACAGGTAGTATTAGGATTGGTGATAAATGTAATAGTATAATTTCCTATATCAGAAAATTGATATTGAAATTGACAGCTATTAGTAAAAATAGCACCATTAGAAATATGCCAACTATTAGTTGTAGAATAATTTAAACAATTAATTTCTATTTTTCCATGGCAAGTATCCGTTAAATTTAAGTTAATACCCGCATCTATTTTTGTTGTTACTGATACCAGTACCGAATCTTTTTTAGAACAACCATTTAAGTTTACTATTGCAGAATAATATGAATTAACGATTGGTGAAACACTAATAGAATGAGTTGTGTTACCAGTATTCCAAAGAGTACTTGTTGCGTTAGAATTTAAGGTTAAGATAATTGAATTGCCGATACAGATGATTGTATTAGAATTAATGGTCAATGTTGGTAGACTATTGACCAATACAGTAATAATTTCAGAATTATTACAGCCTACATTATTAACGCCAACAATTGTATAAATGGTTGTTGCAATTGGATTAACACTAATAGAATTTGTAAAACTACTACCGCTTATCAAAGAGTAGGTTGTGGCTCCAGTTGCAGTTATGGTTGCAGATTGTCCTGCACAAATAGAAG
This sequence comes from Bacteroidota bacterium, assembly GCA_043749245.1. GTDB lineage: Bacteria > Bacteroidota > Bacteroidia > B-17B0 > Aurantibacillaceae > UBA4416. Next base: position 4,619 of record JAYVDU010000100.1, read on the forward strand.
ATGTTGTGGTAATTGTAAGTATAGGAATTGGTAAAACGATAATAGTATTAGATACTGGTAATCCCAAGCAACCCATTGCCGATGCGCCATTAACAGTATATATAGTTGTTACAGTTGGTGTAACGGAAATTGTTGTTAATTGGGAATTAGGATTTGTCCAGGTGTAAGTGGATGCTCCATTGGCGGTTAGGTTAATAGATTGACCTGAGCAAACACTTGTATTACTTGATATAGAAAGGATTGGTAAAGGATTTACAACAATGGTTTGAATGCTTTGTATAGAGCAATTATTATTATCTGTAACAACAAATGTATATGTAGTTGTTACTGTTGGAGAAACAGAAGTTGAAAAAGTAGTAGAATTGTCATGAAGCCAAACTACCGAATAAGGAGCTGTACCTCCAGAAATGGTTGGAGTGATAACCGAAGTTTCTCCAAAACAAATGGGATTGTTTAAAGTAGTTGTAACTAATGCATTTGGTGAAGTAATAGCAATTGTTTCTGTTTTTACTGAACATGCACCTGCACTAACTGTTATTGTGTATATACCAACGCTAACATTATTAATTGAAGGAGTTGTATAATTTCCTGGAGACCAGGAATAAGTATATGGCCCTACTCCTGAAACTGCTACTGATGCAGAACCCGTTGAACTTCCATTACATAAAACATTAGTGCTTGATGGTGTGAGTGTATAGTTTGCATTTGACAATGAAGTTGCTCCTGGAATTATTAATCCTGATAAAGTACCACCTATTTGACCATTAGTTGCTCCATTACTAGTATTAAAACAAGGAGAAGAACCACTTGTAAATACACCGGGTAGACCACCAGTTAAAACCGAACTATAAATTAATGGTGAAGATGCCCATATAATTCCACCGCCACCGCCGCCGCCTTTGCCATGACAAGATGCCCCAACATAATTATCAATACCACCAAAACCACCTTTTGCAGAAATTGTTAATGATGATGAAGAACAAGCATCAATCAATATAGTTCCTCCGGCTCCTCCACCTCCTTGCCCATCATTCCCCGCAATAGCGGTATTGTCATTCCCATCTGCTTTAATAAAATTATTATTTCCAGTTAAATTTACACATCTAATTAATATTATTCCACCACCAGAAACACCACCAGTTCCAACTCCATCATTTTGATGCCCAGCTCCACCACCTCCACCCAAAAATATTTTATTATTACTATTTGAATAGACACAATTTTTTCCATTATTTCCACCGCATAATGAAACAGGGTTAGAGCTACAAATTGAGTTACCGCCATGACCTCCTAATCCATAATTTCCACCACCGGCACCACCTCCATTTACGTCATTTCCAGCTCCGCCACCATTTGCTAAAGCTCCTAAGCCTTTCGAGTAAGTTGAATGCGTGTTTGTTATACCTTCACCTTTAAATGCAGAGGCTAATGATGAAGTTGGGAGTTTATAATCAGTTGTATTTCCCGAACAGGAAAAAAATTGCCCTAAAACATTTCCCCCACCTAAAAAACCCTTACCTGTAATGTCAATATTCGCATTCAGGGTAACGTTTCCAGAGGCTTCAAAAGCTAAAACACCACCCGTTGAGCCATTCCAAGGGCTACAGGTTAAAAGACCTGTAACATTTAAGTTATTATATACTGGTACTTTTACTAATTGAACAAATCCAGAAGCATTGTATGTTCTTAATAAAGAGTTTAAAAATGTAATAGTTGTTGAACTTATGGATGCTATATCGCATAATTCATAATTTCCAACATCGTTATAAGATGTTAAAGTGCCAAAATTCAAAGTATTGGTTGTATCAATAGTTGCGCCTTTCATTTGAATAAGTAGCACTCTATCTCCAATATTAAAACCGATTGTACTTAATACGTTAACTGATTGACTGCCTATGGAATTAACAGAAGCATAATTATTAATAATACCCGAAACGCTTACTGTTTGAGCATTTAAACTAAAGAACAGACAAATTGATAAAAAAAATATAAAAAATTTCATATAGCCTAGGTTTTTTTAATAATCAAAAACACTAAGATAGTTGTTAATTTAGTATTTCATGCCACCGTTAAAGACGTTTTTAGCACATAAAAACAAAAAGAATGCAGTTTATCTTAATAATGGTATTTGGAATTAACCTAAAATTTCGTCAAAACAATTAATCATATATGAAATCATTTCATCATTTATCATGGGAGTTACGCCTATCCAAAAAGTATCATTTACAATTATATCCGTATTAGTTAAATCACCTACTACGCGGTAATTAACACCTTTGAAATAAGGTTGTTTACGCAAATCTCCAGCAAATAATAAGCGAGTAGCGACTTTTTTATCGTTTAATCTTTGAACGAAATCATTTCGACTGATACCAGCATTTTTTTTCAAAGTAATTAAAAAACCAAACCACGAGGGTTCTGAATTTGGCGTTGCTTCTGGTAATATTAATTTGTTGGTATGTTTTGTTAAACCTTGTTTTAATAAATTAAAATTATGCCTTCTGATTTTTATAAACTCATCTAATTTTTCTAGTTGCGCTAAGCCTAATGCCGCTTGCATATCTGTAATCTTCAAATTAAATCCTTGACGAGAATAAATATACTTATGATCATAACCCGTTGGTAAATCACCTAATTGCTGACAAAAACGTAAGCCACAGGTATTGTCTTTTCCTGGTTCACACCAGCAATCTCGTCCCCAGTCTCTAAAAGATTCTATTATTTTTTTTAGTTTTGAATTAGATGTGTAAACAGCCCCGCCTTCTCCCATTGTAATATGATGCGCTGGGTAAAAACTTAATGTAGCAACATCTCCAAAGGTTCCAACATGTTTGCCATTATAAGTAGCTCCTAAGGCATCGCAACAATCTTCCATTAACCATAAATCATGTTTCTCACAAAATGCAGTTATGACATCTAAATTAAATACATTTCCCATGGTGTGAGCTATAACTATAGCTTTTGTTTTTGGGCTTAATGCGGCTTCTAAATGAGTAACGTCAATTTCGTAATGAGGAATAGTAACGTCTAAAAATACAGGTATAGCCCCGTATTGTAAAATTGGATTAACTGTTGTAGGAAAAGATGCTGCAACGGTTATTACTTCATCTCCTGGCTTAATAGCGTCATCCCCTAATTCCTTCGCTGTTAAGGCTGAAAATGCTATTAAATTTGCAGACGAACCCGAATTAACTGTTAGTAACGATTTTACATTAATATACTTTGCTAATTTTTTTTCGAATTCAGCATTGAATCTTCCAGTTGTAAACCAAGCATCTAAAGCAGAGTCAGTAATATATGTTAGTTCTTTGTGGTCAAATACTTTTCCACTCACAGGAACTGCTGATTCCCCTGGTACAAAAGCTTTTTGCTTAAATGCTTCATCATGATATTCTTTTATTAAATCATGAATTTGATGTTTGATATCTAATAATTTCGACATAGTTTATTTATTACAGTATGCTTGGATTTGTTTAACACGGCAATCGTATAAATTGTTTAGAGGATCTAACTCATCTAGATAGCCATTAATGGTAAATTGAATGGTTTCTTCAAAGTTCAATTTAGGCTTCCAATCTAATAGATTAACAGCTTTGGTAATGTCTAACTTTAATAAACCAGCTTCATGAAGTTTTTCAGTTATAATTGGAGAATCAATTTTTATAGTTGGGATTATTTTTTTTACTTCATTTACTACATCTCCTACACTGTAGTTTTCAAAGGCAGCTGGACCAAAATTCCAACCACCAGCAACTGTTTTTCCATTAGACCATAATTTTTCACCTAATTTCAAATAGCCAAATAAGGGTTCTAAAACAAATTGCCATGGTCGAACTGAATTTGCATTTCTAATTTCAGAAATTGAATTTGATTGATAGGCTCTCATCATATCAGGTAGAATACGATTATCAGCCCAGTCTCCACCACCAATCACATTTCCTGCTCTACCCGAAGCAACGTTTGCCGTATTTTCTTTACTAAAAAAAGATTTAATGTATGAATTTGTAATTAACTCTGAGCAGCCTTTTGAAGCGCTATAAGGGTCATCTCCGCCCATAGCATCGTTTTCTCGATAGCCCCAAAGCCATTCGTTATTTTGATAACACTTGTCTGTTGTAACATTAATTGCCACTTTTACAGAAGGGCATTTTCGAACTGCTTCAAAAAAATTAACAGTTCCCATTAAATTAGTTTCAAAATTATAATGAGGATTGTTGTAAGATTCAATTACTAAAGGTTGCGCTGCTAGGTGAAAAGCAAAATCAGGTTTCACAGAATTTAAATATGCTTGTAATTTTTCTAAATCTCTGATGTCTCCAATAGTATGATTTATTTTTTTATATAACCCCGTAGTTACAAAATTATCTTTTGTTGTATAAGGTTCTAATGCATAACCATAAACATCAGCGCCTAATTCTTTAAGCCATATAGCCATCCAAGATCCTTTAAAACCAGTATGCCCAGTAATAAGAACTTTTTTGTTTTTATAAACTTCTGAAAATAAATCTAAATTATTCATAACTGTTATTTCCAAATTTTCCAATCGGCGCTTCCGCTTTGCCAATGAGCTTCTAATTCTATTTTATCTCTAACGGCATCCATACATTTCCAAAATCCATTGTGCTTAAATGCGGATAATTGTCCATCGTTGGTGATTTCAAGTAGTGGTTTTTTCTCCCATTGAACGTCGTCCATATCTCCTTCGAGATACTTAAATATTTCAGGTTTTAAAACAAAGAATCCTCCATTTATCCATACACCATCGCCTGTTGGTTTTTCTTGAAATGATTTAACAATTCCGTTATCATCAGTTTCTAAATTTCCAAATCTTCCGGGTAATTGGATAGATGTTAAGGTTGCAATTTTACCTGATTTGTTATGGAAGTTAATTAACTCATTGATATTAATGTTGGCAACTCCGTCTCCGTATGTCAACATAAAAGATTCATTACCGATATATTTTTGTATTTTTTTTATTCTACCCGCAGTGTTCGTGTTAATTCCAGTGTCAACTAAAGTCACTTTCCAATTTTCAGATTCAGAATTATGAACCTCCATTTTATTATTTGCTAAATTGAAAGTCACATCGGTTTGATGTAAAAAATAATTGGCGAAGTACTCCTTTATTATATACCCCTTATAGCCACAGCAAATTACAAATTCATTAAAGCCGTAATGACTATATATTTTCATAATATGCCAAAGTATTGGTCTTCCACCAATTTCTACCATAGGCTTCGGACGTACATCTGTTTCTTCTGATAATCTGGTGCCTAAACCGCCTGCTAATATGACTACTTTCATGATTTTAAATTATTGTTTTTTTTGTTAACGTAACATAATAAAATTAAAAGACGAATATAGATATTAATACTGATTTTATTTAAGTCAAGATATAATTTAATTTCCAAAAGTTATTTTACTAAGACACATATATTAATCCTATTTTGCATGAGCTGTTGTCTAAATTATAGCTAAACCAAACTTGAATAACAGTAAAAACGAAGTATATATTATTTTAGTGTTGAGGTTAAGTTTCACATATCGATTGGATGAATAAGTTTTAGCTTTTCAGTTGACCCCCAGCATGTCATTGGCTCATAGTTAGCGTAAGGATATATTCCAAAATTAAGTTTTATGGAAGAATTATTTTTTTGTACGTATTTTTGAATATAATCTTTTAGTTTAACTGGAACTCCGCTGCAACAATTTATGATTCCTGTTGTGTGCGTTTGAACTGAAATTTCAACAATTAATTTTGAAATTTCTTTGGGGCTTAAAAAATCTCGTATTTGCTCTCCACCTGACAAATCAAAATTTTTGTCTTCATTTTTAATGGCTTCATTAAGGGAGGTATATAAATTTTTTCTACCAACGGTTTCTCCAAAAACATAAAAAATACGAATCCATTTTAAATGGAAATGATTTTTTATTTGTAAACTTTCTATATAAAGGCGTAGTTTATTTTTTGCAATTGGATAGGGTAGAGTAGGTTTAGGTTCCATATATTCAAAAAGCTCCCCTTCCTGCAAACCATATTCATAGCATGTACCAATAACATTAATGTTTTTTAATCCATTAGAAATTAGATTATTTATAAAAACTTTATGTGAGTCTAAAATTAATGTTTCATGCAATTCGCTTCTATAGTCGTTTAAATTATTCCACGCCAAATGAATTAGTATATCTGGTTTTTTAAAAAATTCAAAAAGATTTATATCAGAATTGCTATTTAATATATCATAAGGTATGTACTCGACTTTATGATAAAAATCAAGGACTTTAGCTTTTTCAAAATCTTTCGAGGTAGTAATAATATTGAAGCCAGATTTAAGTAAATCGTTTATTACTATTTGACCAAATCCTCCCGAAGCCCCTGTTACTAATATTGTCATCACCCCTTAAAAATAAATGGAGAATTAAAATTTTCTAATGTCACAAATTTTTGATCTCTTTCAGAAATTATTGGATCACATATTTCCTTAGAAAAAGGAAATGATAAATATGATATACCTGTATCAAAGTCTTTATCGAAAATAGTAGAAACTTTGTATTGCATTAAAGCAGAATCTGATATGACATGAAAACCGTGTGCAAGGCCAGATGGTATAAAAATAGCTTTTGGATTATCTCCGTTTAATTCAAATGACGCATGTTTACCATAACTAGGAGATCCTACTCTTAAATCAATAACATAATCATTTACTTTTCCATCTACACAATATACAATTTTATCTAAATCCATCGGTGGTAATTGAAAGTGTAGACCTCTAAATACATGTTTGCAACTATATGTAAAATACTCTTCAGCAATTTCCATTTTTATTTTCGCTTCTTTAAATAGTTCAACATTAAATGTTTTCGTAAAATAGCCTCGTTTATCGCTTAAACGAGTAAATTCAATTTCAAAACAGCCGGGGATGAATGATTCTTTAATAGTGAAGCTCATTGTAATAAATTTCAAAACTCACAATTGTAAGTATTTTTGTTTGCCATAAATATATATAATATATTTGTATAGTTAGGGGTATAAGCTCACCAAAGTATTTCACAAAAGATAAAATGACCGAAGTAAAATTAAGCGTTTGTATTCCCGTTTTTAATGGTGGTGATTTTATTAAAATTACCATTCAGTCTGTTTTAGATCAAAATTTTTCAGATTATGAAATTCTAATTGTTGATAATAATTCGACAGACAATACCGTTAAAATTATTAATGAGTTTAATGACCCTAGAATTAAACTTATACAAAATGATACGAACATAGGTTTAATACCTAATTGGAATAAAGCAGTTGAAAATGCAAAAGGAAAGTATATAAAAATATTGCCTGCAGATGATTTTATATACCAAAATTGTTTATTTGCTCAATGCGAAATTTTAGATAAAGATATCGATGAAAAAATAAGTATGGTGTGTTCTAGAAGAAATATTATTAATGATTTAGGGAAAGTACTTTTTAATAGAGGCTTTAGCAAGAAGGAAATCCAAATATCTAGATTTGAGGCAATTAATAGAAATATACGTTCTGGTGGCAACATAATTGGAGAAGGAGGAGCCGTAATATTTAGAAAAGAGATTATAAAAAAGACGGGACCATTTAATTCTGAAATTTTTTATGTATTAGATTTAGATTTATGGTATAAAATATTACTTCATGGCGATTTATACTGTTTGCCAGATATACATAGTGCTTTCAGAGTTTCAAATAGTTCGGCAAGTGTGCAAGTCGTTAAAAAGCAACGTGAAGATGTTTCTAATTTTATTAAAAAAATTTATAAGAATAAAGAATATAAAGTATCTTGGCTAAGTTGTAAAATTGGCTTATTAAAAGCGTTTGTTTTAACAGAGGCAAAAAAGATGTTATATAAATACCTTATAAAATAATTTTGATTGAAATGGATAAAAAAATATCAATAATAGTTCCTATTTATAATTCATCAAAATTTATGCGTAATTTGCTTGATGCTATTGAAAAACAAAGGCAAATATCAAATTGGGATTTAGAATTAATATTAATTGACGATGGTAGTAAGGATGATAGTTATTCAAAAATAGTAGAATTAGCTAATACATTTAAATACATTAAAGGAATAAAACTTTCTAAAAATTTCGGACATCAAATTGCCGTTAAAACCGGGTTAAGCTATTGTACAGGCGATTATATTGCAATTATTGACGATGATTTACAAGACCCCCCTTCATTATTACCCGATTTTTTTGCTCAATTAGATAATGGATATGACGTAGCTTATGGTGTAAGAAAAAAAAGAAAGGAATCTTTTATAAAAAAAATTAGCTATAATAGTTTCTATAGAATTTTAAAGAGTTTGAGCGACACTGATATCCCATTAGATAGTGGTGATTTTTGTGTGATGAAGAAAATTGTAGTTGATAATATGCTTAAACTACAAGAAAAAAACCCATTTTTAAGAGGAATAAGAGCATGGGTTGGATTTAAGCAAATTGGTGTTGAGTATGAACGCTCGGCTCGTTTAGAAGGAGAGTCCGGTTATACTCTAAAAAAATTATTAAAAATTGCTATGGATGGAATATTTTCATTTTCATCTGTTCCGATTAGGACTATTACAATTTTAGGAGTAATAGGCTTTTCGTTTGCTATATTTTATTCATTATATATAATTGTACAATATTTTTTTAATGGAATTCCTGTTCAAGGCTTTGCAACACTTGCAATTATTATTTCGTTTTTTAGTTCATTAACACTAATATGTTTAGGAATTATTGGGGAATATATCGTGCGAATTTATGATGAAGTAAGGAATAGGCCATACGTAATTATTGAACAAACAATTAATATTTAAAAATATGAATGTTGCAATAATTGGGTCAAATGGCTTTATCGGCTATCACTTAACGGAAAGACTTTCTAAAATACCAAATATAAATCTTTTTTTATTTGGAAGAGGAAAAACAAGCGTATTTGAAAATGCCAAATCCTACGCTCAAATTGATTTATTAAATCAGGAACAAATTAAATCTCAGTTTTCTGATATAGATATAATTTACTATTTAGTTTCAGCTACTATACCTGCTACAAGTTGGGAAAATCCCAGTATTGAATTGGAGAAAAATTTACTACCATTCATTATTTTTACGGAATCTATTGCCAAATTAAACGTTAAGAAAATTATTTTTGTTTCTAGTGCTGGAACCATTTATGGCCCTAGCTCACAAAAGGTAATGGAAGATTCAGATAAAAAACCTTTTTCTCCCTATGGAATAATTAAACTAACTATAGAATACTTCTTAAATTATTTTAAAGCTAAGTATAATATCAATTTTGATGTTTATCGGATATCAAATGTTTATGGAGAGGGGCAAGATACCTCTAAAGGTCTTGGAATAATCAATACTTTTATTGAAAACATATTACAAAACCAACAAATAAAAATTTTTGGTAATGGACAGAGTACAAGGAATTATGTATATGTTAAAGATGTAGCCGAATTATTAACATATTCTGTCAAATCGGATTTGAATGAATCTAATGTTTTTAATATAGCTTCCGACGACACAAAGACTATTAATGATTTACTCTTAATTTTAAAAAAAGTGTTAGTCGAAGATTTTCAGGTAATTTATGCAGACAAAAGACTAAGTGATAATTCAATTATTGATTTAGATAATACGAAAATATTAAAACAGATGCCTACGTTTAAATATACAGAAATTGAAACTGGCATTAAACAAACCTATTATCACATAAAGAAAAAAAATTATACTAATTCAAGTAAAAATGAGTAAGATTAAATCAACAGACAAGATATTAGAAATTCCCAAAATTAAGCCTAATGTAGGTTTTTTTAGCTTCATTAAAAACTACACGTTTAGTTCCGAAGAAAAAATTAGTTTTGGATTATTATTAATACTTATTTGCATTATATATATTATTCGCTCTAAATTTTTATTGATTCCTTTTGAACGAGATGAAGGCATATATGGATATTATGGAAAATTATTATTAGAAGGTAAAATTCCCTATAAAGATTTTTACGAACAAAAATTTCCAGGATTGTTTTATTTCTATGGTTTTATGGTTGCCATATTTGGTGATACCGTTGAAGGATTACATAAAGGATTTATGTATTTAAATATTGCAACCATTATTATTATATTTTTTGCTTCAAGAGTTTTGTTTTCACCTATTGCGGGTTTATTATCAGCAACTACATTTGCTTTTGTTTCTTTAACACCTAATTTGAGTGGTTTTACAGTGCAAGCAGAGCATGGTGTAGCTTTTTTTATTAGCCTTGGTTTATTGTTTTATGCATTATATAACGCTAAAAAAAAATGGTTTTATAATTTTTTAATGGGAGTTTCATTTGGCTTTGCTATAATGACAAAGACGAGTGGTTTGTTTTTAGTTTTATGGGGAGGAATTATATTGATTATTGACTTTTTATTTACAAGTGATAAAACCATTAAAAAATTCATTATTCAAACTAGTGTATATTCTTCGGGTGTATTCTTAGTTATTGCCTCATTCTTTTTGATAATAGCAGCTAATGGGTCTTTTCAAGATATGATATTTTGGACCTATGAAATTCCGAAAAATTATGTTAGTAAAATCCCTTTTGATGACGGCGTGAAATATTTTACATATACAAAAGATGCTATTTTACAGAATTATAAATTTTTTTGGTATCATAGTTTATTAGCAATTATTTTATGCTTATTAAAAACTGTTTCTTGGAAACAAAAGTTTTTTGGAGTGACGTTATTAGCCTTTTCTTTTTTCACTATCGTTCCTGGATTTTATTTTTATGGACACTATTGGATTCAAACAATACCAGGTCTATCAATAGTTGCAGGTTTAACTTATTATGCCGTCATGTCATTAGCTAATAAATTCATTAAATTTCAAAACCTTAAATATGTGTATTTAGGTGTTTTTGCTGTTTTAACTTACTCACATGTTTCAGCACTTAAAGCATATTATTTCAAACCAAATTATGAAAGAATATTAAGAAATGTTTATGGTAATAATCCCTTTCCTGAGTCTATGGAAATTGGTAATTGGATTAATGCAAATTCTAAACCAGAAGATAACATTGTTCTATTAGGTTCTGAGCCTCAAATTTACTTTTACACTAAAAAACATTCGCCTTCTAGGCACGCCTATTTTGCTGCTATAGTTGATAATGTTCCTCAACATAAGGAATGGCAACGCGAATTTGTTAAAGATGTGGAAAAGGCAAAACCTAGATATTTGATTTATTTTAATCATCCCATTTCATTATTTGTTCAACCTAATACAGACAAATATGTATTTGACTGGGCAAATAAATATGTAAATGAAAATTATAAGTTGGTTGGCTTATGTGATATGATTGAAGGGCAACATGCTACATACTTATGGAGAGAACAAATAGGTAATTATAAACCAGTTAGCCAAAATGTAATTTATGTTTATGAAAAAAAATAAACACAAAGTATGAAAACTAACCATGATATAGTTTATCATATTAAATGTAAACGACTAGTATGGTGAAATTTAAAAATATATTAATTAAGTTTTCATTATTGTTTGGAATATTAGCTCTAGTTTCTATTGTTATTGGTGTATATCATTACTCTAGCTATGGATTTGAATTGTCTGACGAAACTTTTTATTTATACCACTCAAATTATTACAATCCAAATAAATTTATAACAAGCAATTTTGGATTACTTAATAGAGCAGTTTGTTTTGGGAACCCTACACTTATAAATTTAAGGTATGCCAAATTAATTTATCAACTTATTGCAGTTCTGTTTTTTGTTTGGAGCTTATTAAAATACCTAAAATATAAATCAATTGTTGTAAATAAAACATCAGAGATTCTTGTCTACATTATTATTATTATAACCTCTTTTGGTCATTATGATTATTTGCCAATGACATTGTCCTATAATTCATGGTCTTTAATCTTAATGTTATTAGTTTTTTCACTTTTATTTATTGAGCTCACAAAAAAAACACTTATTAGCAGTGTTATTACCTCATTGTTAATGGGAGTTTTATGTTTTTGTTTATTTATAACAAAATTCCCTAATAGTATAATTGTAATGGGGCTCTATGCATTTTTTAATCTTTTTTATATTAAAAAAGATATTTTAGTTAAGATAATAGGATTTATTGTTGGATTATTTATCACATTTTTTCTTATTTTAAAAAACACACATAACCTTTTCGCTTTAATAGAAAATTACAGAATAACAATTTTTGATATTAAACATGCCGAATCAAACTTGTATTTTAAACAGATATATAAAATTTTAATTGTGTGTAGTGAGCATAAAATATATACTTTTTTATTTATGATGACTCTTTTAATAATACTGATAACAGGGTATTATTTAATGAAAAAAATAAAGAATAATACCTCACCCAGAAAATACATTTATTGTTATTCTCTTTTAATAGCTGAACTACTATTCTCTCTTTTGTTCATAAAAGGAAATGGGTATAAGACTTATAATGATTTCATTTCAGTGTTTATCTTTATAGTAAACCCTTATTTATTCGTTTATTTATTTAAGTATAATAATGAAACCATTTTATTATTTTTTAAAAACGAACTGAATGTTGTTATACTGACTTTACTTATAACTCCAGTATTATTAATGCTAGGAACTAACAATGCTTTTTATTATAGTATTTCACCAACAATGGTTTTTGCTTTTTCAAGTTCTTTAATTTATTTATTAAAATCAAATAAAAATTGTGTGGATTATTTATCAGTATACAATATAACTGTATGTTTATTTATATTAACTATTTTGTATTTTGGTGGAATAAAAAAACCATACAGGCAAACGGATTTAAATGATAAAAACTACCCATTGACATTTAGCCCATTATTAAAAGGGATTTCGGAAAGTAAAAATGCCTTTATAGATTATTCATCGGTGAATTATATCCTGAATAATTTAAATAAAGAACATATGCCCTTCTTAACTTTCTTTGAATTTTACGGATTTACTGTAATTAATAGTAATTCGATTTTTACGGATTTACCTCTTTCTAGTCAAGAACGCTCATTAGAATATGATGATTATATGCTCAAGCGTTCAGATATCGTAATTAGTAAACCTTTATTATTAATACCAGAATCAGTAACTAAAAATTCAAAGTTTATTCAACTATTTAAAAATAATAACATTTATCTAAATCATGATTATAAATTGATTTATAGTTATAAGTTTAAAAATATTGATGAAACAATAAATTTTTATAAAAGTATTACTAAATATAAATAAATTATAATGCCTAAATGTTGAGCATATTAACAGATGTAAAACATGATAATATTATGTTTATATAAAAAAAATAGCTTAATCATTTTACTTAATATCAGGTGCTTCATAATCTACACCTTCTCCTTCGAGTTGATAAAGTTTGAGACTGTTTACATGTATGCTTAAGGGCTGCTTATTAATATT
>JAYVDU010000101.1:0-6300 GCA_043749245.1 Bacteroidota bacterium
GTTGTAAATGGAAGAATGCCTACTTACGAAGAAACAACTAACGGTACATCGTTATTATTTATTGATAAAGACATGAAACCGGATTTGAAAGATGTAGAACCTTATAAAATGACTTTGCCAAAACTGGCTTACTTCACCAATCCACGTACTAAGCAAAAAGACATTGTCATCGTCATTCAATTAGTCCAATTTTCGGATTATGTGTGGGCCGGTTTACGTTATGTAAGTGGCGGCAATGCCAGCGCTAAGATGAGCGATCTTCATTTTTTAACCGACGAAGAAATAAAACAGGAAATAGCAAAGAGTATGAAAGACAATGCTATTGGTACTTTAAATAAACCGAGCGGGTATTAGTTTTTTTAGATAAGACGCTCTTATTTCGGCAAAAAAAGGATATGTGGTAATCGTGAGGTAAAAGTCGACCTCACATACAAAGTGGAAATATAAAAAACCTATGGGCGAACCTTAAGTTAAGCTTTAATTTTTATATTCTTTGAAAATGATCTTTGTTTAATAAACTTAAAATCTTTTCCATAAAAATTTAAAACCTGTACGTTCTCTAAATCAATTGATATAAAACCATTATTACTCAATGTTAAAGGAGCAAGTTCAGTTGGAGTAAATGTAACTGTGTTCGTTCCATTGTGCAATGGTTTAGTAACTTCCCCCAACGAACTTCCTGCTCCATCAGAAATAACAAGGTCAAAGCCAGAAGTTGTTAGATTAACTACCCCGTTTATAATTAAAGTAAATCCCGCACTTTTACTTATACTATCAGGTATGACATTAAAATTAGAACAATCAGGTGTATTATTTGAACTGGTATAATTAAATGATGGTATTCCATTTGCACCATTAACCTGCCAAACTTCAGTTTGTAAATTACTAGCGATGTTAGATTTATAATCCATATAAAGTGGGTCAAAATTCATCGCAGCACCGTTAAGTACTACTTCATTTATTTTCACCATGTTGCCAGTCATGTTATTAGCTGAAGGTGTATTGTAAAAATAAGCGTTAGAACTACTAGCAGTTAATATATTAGTACTATTAGAAATATTAGTGAAACTTATTGAAGAAAACATACCCGAGTAAATGGATGCATTACTATTAGTATAGGGACTATTAGGGATAGCATTAGTTGTAGGTGTTGTAATTTTTTCATCCTTTTTACAAGAAAGGATTAAGCTACTTATAAATATGATGCTGAAAATTTTTTTAATCATCGTCTTGGATTTAAAATAATTAGTATTCAAATGTAGGTGATTAAAAGCTAACTTTTTTACCACTTATTAGAAAATACCGACCACTTACAAAGTTATTACGTAACCTGCATCATTTGTAAAAATTAAAATAGATTTTTTTGTAACATAAATAGTTGAAATAAATTAATCAAACTAAAAATTAATATCTTTAGTAAATGGAAACAACTATATCGCATTCGGAGATCATTGATGCTTCTATCCATGATGTAAGGAAACATGTATTGTTTAAAATTGATCACCCACAACATTTTGTGCCTAATGTATCAGGAGTAGAAATTCTTGAAAAGAATGGAGCGGCTACTATTCGTAAGATGACTGTAACCCTGCCAACACAAACCATGACCGTTATAGAAAAATAATATCCACACCTTATTTAGTTAAGTTCGAAATTATAGAACATCATACATTTACAGGCTATGTCAACAACCTCGCTGAAACTATTGATATATGCGCAACACGATTGACCTATACCATGAGTCGATTAAATAAAGCAACAAACACGCCCGCTAATAATTTAGACCTATTAAAAGCAGCCATTCAAAAAAGTAAGCAGAATATCGAACATCAATCCTTTTAAATAGTTTATGTCTGAAGAAAAAATGCATTTTTAAAAGCTTTTAAAAAAATCCGTGAATGTTGTAACAAAATTAAGTTAGAACGTAAGACTTAAGCTCATCGTATAATCATCTTTGTGCCGTTACAATTTTGTAACAAGCAACAAAAAATAAGATGAAACGAAAAAAACATTACAAAACTGTATTTATAAAAACAACAATCGTAGCAGCGACGTTAATGTCAGCAACCTCTTGTATGGACAATACCAAGCCAGAAGATACCAAAGTTGTAGCAGAAACACAAAACGAACACTTGTATAAAAGTACTAAAAAAGAGAGGGATGTTCAGTTTATTGTTAATGTTGCAGCAATTGATCTTAATGAGATTCAATTGGCTCAGTTAGCTCAAGGCAAAAGTGAAAATGATGATATAAAAAATTTCGCAAAAATGTTAGAAGCTGATCATCAAGCTTCATTAAAAGAAATTACTAGTATAGCCGATAAAAAAAAGGTGATTATTCCTACATCTTCAACAGATGATGGTAAAAAAGATTTTAAACAATTAACAGACCTTTCTAATGCAGATTTTGATAAGCAGTATACTAACTTAATGGTAAAAGGACATCAAGATGCTATTGCCTTATGTGATAAAGCAGCAACTGAATCAGAAGATCCCGAACTTAAAAAAATAGCTAACTCAACACTTCCTAAATTACACGCGCATTTAGAGATGGCGATTACGTTAAAAGAAAAATATAACAGTGAAAAATAAAAATTATTTAGTGGAGTTCTTTGCGATTGTCAGGTTGACGTAACGGCATTAGAAATATGGATATTTTTCAACCTTCTTTCCATAACCAACGAATAGGTAGGCGAGTCTGTAAACCGTTATCGAATATAAAGAAGAGCTCCTACTAAATAATTTTTAATAAAAATAAATTCCCTTTTGTTTCGACAGAAGGGATTTTATTTTTATAATTGTATTTAAGTTTAGCAATTTGCGCATTAGTAGTTATTATAAAAAAAGTTTAAATTTGATTGAACGTGTAATTTTCATCAATCAGTTAATTTAGTTTGTAATACCGCTATGATTCGCCTTTTCATATTCTTTATAATATTAAACTTAAATAGTTTTGCTCAGGACACTCCAACTGATTATGCACTAACAATTACAATACAAGAACCGAATGGTGGAAACATGTATGAATACAATTTATATTCTAATACCGATGATTTAAAACTCGAGATCACACAAAGTAAAAATAATTTTTCAGAGAAATTAAAACTAACTAAAAAAACGATTTCTTTATTGTTTAAGAATGGCATCAAAACCCTTGAAAATACAATGATTGAGCCTAAACAAGAGATAGGGCTTTATTGTAATTATGTTGTGAAATTAACCATCAGTCATAATTTTCAATCAAAAAAAATTTACATCAAAGATCAATATTACTATAACAAACTGCTTAGTTATTTTACTTTATTTAATGAGCAAGTAACTGAACCGTATAAAATTCCTTTAGCAAAATTTGAATTTACAAAAACAAATTCTTCACAAAAAAAAGAACAATTAACCTCCCTATCCATTAACCGTAATTATAAAATACACGATGCTGGTACTATTCTTTATAAGAATTTATATGATGACGGAACTACTGGAGATACATTGAAAATTAATTCCTCAACACCTAATGGTATTCTGAAAAATAAAACAGAGTTTGTTATATTAACACAATCAATCAAGGACAGTTTGAATACTAAATCAGTCAGGTACATTAATAGCTTTCGTTTCTATCAAACTCCTATTACAAAAAACCCTAATTTCGAAAACGAATACTTTACGGTTTCTTATTACACGGGAGGCGTAGAGCTTGATGTTGAATTTTGGAATTTTAAATTAACGGAATTAACGAATCATAGTAAAGACTTGGTTAGATTTTTAAATACCAGCATAACGCCAAAAGAACCATTTCGTTAATTTTACAAATCGTATTGTACTTCATTTATTTCTCTGCAATTTATGCAACGGATAAAACCATTTTAAAAATACAGTTCATACTTTTGTAATTATAAATTTAAATTTGCAGAATTTTTGTACTATTTATTTTTACAATACTTATTATTAACTTAGAGTAATCAAAACTACTACTATGAAAAACATTTACCTATACTTTATTATCGCGTTAATTTATCAAACGACGATAGCTCAAACGGTTATCCTGACTGCCGATGCAAATAGTGGGAGAAAGCCAATTTCTCCATATCTATATGGAAAGAACAATAATGTCTCTGATGATCCCGGTTCGCCCACAACAGCAGCTCAATGGAAATTTATGCGAGATGTAGGTTTACGTTTCGCTCGTGAGAATGGGGGAAATAATTGCAGCAGATATAATTGGCGTTTAAAATTGACCTGTCACCCAGATTGGTATAATAATGTATATCAAACCAACTGGGATTATGCTGCTAAAACATTAGGAGATAGTTTGCCAAACGCCCAAGGAATGTGGGGCTTTCAATTAATTGGAAAAGCTGCTGCCAACACTACAAATAATTTTAATGATTGGGCATATAATGGCTCTAATTGGTGGTCGGGCACTGGACAAAATTTAGCAGGTGGCGGCACAGTTAATACAGCAGGCGGAAGTGCGGCAACCGTAAACGGAAATCCTAATTTATATTTAGAGAACTGGACCGCGGATTCAACAGTTGGTATTTTAGATCATTGGTTTGGAACTGGAAGCTTGGGATATAATCCTGCTAAAATTAAATATTGGAGCATGGATAACGAACCGGATATTTGGAATAGTACTCATGATGATGTTATGCCTACTCAACCAACAGCAGAAGCCTTTATGCAATTATATTTTACCGTTGCTAAAAAGGCACGCTTAAAATATCCAAATATAAAATTAACTGGTCCTGTGCCTGCAAGCGAGTGGCAGTGGTATGCTTGGAACAATGCGAAAATTAATGCACTTAACGGACAAAGTTATACATGGTTAGAGTTTTTTATTAAACGTATTTCAGAAGAACAAACAGTGTCAGGTATTCGCCTATTGGATGTGATTGATATTCATAGTTATCCTGGCGAATCGAATAGCGCAGATATTGTGCAGTTGCATCGCTTATATTTTGATACCACTTACATCTATCCAGGTGCAAACGGCGTAAAAACAACTGCAGCTTCAGGTTGGGATAATTCGATTACTCAAGAATTTATATTTGAAAGATGCAATAGATGGTTGAATCAATACTTAGGCACCAACCATGGTGTTACTTTAGGTGTTTCCGAATATGGGTTTACCCATAATAACGCTAACGTAAGCTCAGTAAGCTATGCCTCCTTGTTGGGCGCTTTTGCTGATAACGGCGTAGGTTTTTTATCACCCTGGTATTGGAATACAGGCATGTGGGAAACCATGCATTTGTTCAGTCGTTATGCAAAAACAACTCGTGTCAAATCATTTTCTAATCAAGAATTAAATGTATCAGGATATACTTCAGTTAACACAACTAACGATTCGATGACTATCATTTTAGTAAATCGACATTTAACAGCGATTAAAACAGTGAGTATGACTATTAGTAATTTTGCCATACCAAATGGTGCATATACTACTAAACAATTAAATGCATTACCTACCAGCGAAACTTTTATGTCTCATACCAACAATGCATTAACCTCTGGTACTGTAGCATTGAGCGCAAATACATTTACCATTAATATACCCGCTTTATCTACAACGGCTATTATACTTAAAGGAGCAGGCGTTGCTACACAGATTTCGGAAACAATAGCGACTCCATTACATATAAAAATATTTCCTAATCCTTCCTCTTCAGAAAATACGATGATTGATTTGTCTTCAGAAAATATAACGGATTTAAAAATGGAAGTTTATAATGCTCTTGGACAAAAAATTTATATCAAACAATTTTCAGGACAAAATCCATCTCTTATAGAAATTCCTTCTTCAACTTTTGAGAAAGGTGTGTATGCCGTTACACTTTATAATACAAAAGGCAAGCTATGGAGTAGTTGGTTAGTTAAGATGTAATATAATTTATTATCTAAAAGAAGCAAGAAAACGAAAGATGAAAACTATATAAAACCTAATTTACTCCATTGGGAAAACACCAAAATAAGTGGCTTTGCTTCAAAACAGCTTATTGACAAACCAAATGGAGGTTTAAAACTAATTAAAGTAGAACCTAGTTCTGTTTATCCATTTCATAATCATCCAGATAAAACTGAGTTTATTTATGTATTAGAAGGTATGCCTGAAATAATCATTGGCAATCATCTTCATCAAGGTAAACAAGAAGATTTTTTTATTTTACCTCATGCGATGATTCATAGTATAAAAAATAATAGCGATACTCATTGTATACTTCTTGTGGGGGCTATAAAAAATTAAACCTATTTTAATGATAGCGTTTTATCTTCAAACAAAAAAGGGAATTACTAATAATAGCAA
>JAYVDU010000102.1:0-18048 GCA_043749245.1 Bacteroidota bacterium
TACTTAATTCTGGAATATGTGTGCAGAGTTGTCTACTTTCTTTTTTTTGTTCGATACTTCTCTGGCCATTTTGTTAAATGTTGCACTACTACATCAGTTTTATTTATGAACTTCCCTTTTAATGCGTCTATAGACATTGATTTATCATATTCAAAGTCTTTAGCAGTTTCATCTGTTAATTTGGTATAAATATCCCAAGTTAATTTTTTTAGTGTGTCATTGTAATTTAAACAATATTTCCAAGGAACAATACCTTTTTCGAGATTGTAATCTATTGCTATAAGTCTTATTTGTTTTGGATGAAGCACTGAATATATATTAGTACCCTTAATGAATTCCGGAATTATAGTAAAATACAATTATAAAATAAACTTATATGTATTACTGAATTATCATTTTTGAGTAGGATGTTTCCGAAACACTCGTAAGTTTAATAAAATATAATCCTTTTGGGGAGTTAGAAAGATCAATTTCAAAACTAGGTTGTGTGGCTACATAACTTGTTGAATATATGGTTCGCCCTTGTGCATCATATATTTCTAAATCATACTTTTTTGTAGAGGAATCAATTGATAATTGAAATTTACCATTGGTAGGATTGGGATATATAGAAATAGTTGAGCTTAATTGATACTCAAAAACATTAGTTGTGCCTGCATATTCGTATGCTCCAATATCTATAGCACTGCCTGTCACGGCGCGATTTACTAAAGGAGTAGTAAAAGATTGATACATATTTACAGGAGTTAAAGCATAAGATGTATTTGTTACTCCAGCCATAGTTCCTTTATTAATAAGCGATGTAGCCGACGACAGTAAAGAATAATCATTGGCTGATGAATTTGTAAAACCGAGGGTTGTATAGTTTATTGAACTGATATTTTTAGAAGAATCTAACACGCTAGGTGTATTGCCGCCAAACATCACATTACTTGCTCCTGATACAGAACCAAACACGTTGTTGTATATTTTAAATGTATTGATGCCCGATGCAGGAACAGTATTAAAATACTTTATAACTCCAACATATTGATTAATGACGGTATTATTAATAAAATAAAAATCTTCTAAGGCATTGGTAGCAGCATCATATCCAATAATTGCATGGTTTGCACCTGCAGGACCCTGTATTATTACGTTGCCAATAATCACATTTAAGCCACCTTGAGCAATATTTAATTCATAGCTTCCGTAACCTGTAGTTTCTTCGTCTATTAAATTATATAAAATATAACTGCGTTGGGCTCTTGTTTTTAAAGAATTTGCCTGACCTCTTGGATGATGAAAATAGCAATTTTTTACGACCAATGTATCAGCACTAGCGCTTATGTATATGTTGTGTTCGTAACCCGAAAACGTGGGGTCATTTTGTAATTGATATCCGTTATTTAAAAATTCGGAATTTTGTATAATTACATTACTGGTTGTAATACTTCCATTACCTTCTAAAATACCATTTTGACAATTAACAAACTTACAGTTGTTAACCGTTATATTAAGTGATTGATATCTTATACCCGCACCATTAGCGCCATTTGCATCAGAAACTTGCGCACCATCAAACACAATGTTCTCTATATAAGGATTGTCAGATGTTCCCGGAAGCTCAAACACAAATATGCCTTTGCCATTAGGAATATCTCCTGTATACTGTAAAATGGTTCGGTTAGTGCCCGAGCCAAGGCCAATAATTTTTAAATTATTTTTTATCCATTTGGTAGCATCATTATAATAAGTGCCGCCATCTATATAAATGGTATCTCCATTTTGTACTAAATTTTTCACCAAACTAGGCAAGGTGTATGTTCTTGTAGCGCCAACATTCCAGATGGTGGCATGGCAGTAGCTTGTTACGAATAAAGTTAGGATTAGTAGGTTTTTTTTCATAGCAATTTTGTTTAGGATAAAGATTTTTTCTTTTTCAAATTCCTTTTCTTTGTCATTATTTTCAGTCGAACGCTTACACCAAACGTTTTCAAGCTAAATTTCACTTTGTGGTTTGAAACTATTATTTTTCGAAATGTTTATTTAAAGATACAATGTTTCTTTCATTTCAATGCAAAAAATAATTAATTGTAAATTCGTTTTCGCCAATGCTATCATAGTTTGCCTAACATGTCTGTTAGGTGCTGTGGCTATTTCAAGTTAATTTATTTGCTAACAAAAAACTTTTTATCAGTACTTTGTATTAGGCACTTTCATCAAACATAATTTCGTCTGTACTACCAATTTTATATATAGGTTTCTTAATGGGTAGTGTAAAATAAAAAGAGGAACCTTCACCTTCAATACTTTCTACCCATATTTCACCGCCATTTTTTTCTAAAAATCCTTTCACCAATAGTAATCCAATTCCTGCGCCTTTATTTTTTTTTCTTTTTTCTGAAAGGGTTTTTATTTGTGGTGTAAAAAGTTTTTCCATTATTTCTTTGGACATTCCAACTCCAGTATCTTTAACCCGAACAATAATTTTGTCGTCTTGACTTTTTGCTGAAATTGTTATGGCACCGCCTTTTTCAGTATGTTTTATCGCATTTGAAACAATATTTTGAATGATCGAAATTAACATTTTGCCATCCGCAAATACAGAAGTATTAGCTTCAATTTCGTGATGAAGATTTATGGTGTTTATTGAAGCTGTTTCATTTAATGTTTCAAATACTTTATTAATATATTCGGTTAGTTTTATTTTTGTTGGAGAAAATACATCTGATGCGTATTTTATTCTTGCCCATTCTACTAAATAATCTAACATATCTAATTCATCTGTTGATGATTTATAAAGTAAGTTAAGCAATTCCTGAACAACATCGGGTTTCATAATATGAAAATTTTCTTTCAAATATTTCGTTGTTCCAATAATAGCCGATAAGGGACTTCTTAAATCGTGCGAAAGTATTGCCAAAACGCTCTCTTTATGGGTATTAAGATCTTCTAGTTCTCCCACATATTTTTTTATAGCATCTTCCGATTGCTTCCTATCTGTCAAGTCTCGCAAAATTTTAACATAGCCCAACATCTCACCATCTATACCGATAAGTGGAAAAACCAGCCCATAAGCATAAAACAGGTTTTTTTCTTTTGTAATGTGCCATCTATTATCAGTTGCCCGACCTTCTTTTGAAGCTGTTTCAATTTCTTTTTTCGGAACACCATTTTTCAAATCTTCCTCAGTAAATATTATATTGAAAGATTCTCCAATAACTTCGTCTGGTTCGTAACCAAAAATTTTTGTAGAGCCAGAACTCCAACTATTTATGTTGAATTCTTTATCTAACGTGAAAATAGAATAATCTTGTAAGCTGTCAATAATTTGGCTATAAAACTCAGCAGTTGGTATATATTTATTTTTAAGAATCTTCGGATTGTTTTGTTTGTTTTCCATTGGATTTATTTTAATCGTTTTGTTGAATTGTTATGTTTTGTATATGTTGCATTTTTCAAAACGTTTTTGAACTCAATTTCAGTTTTGTGGTTTTAAATTTTGTCTACCAAAATCTTATTAACAAAGCTAGATGTTTTATTACTATTAACAAAGAAAAATTAATTAATTGCTAACCCTTTTTACTATTGATTTTGTTGGTTTTTCAACTTATTAGAGAACAACACGTCGAATCATTTAATTAGTTTCTTGTTAGAGCCTGTTTAAAATTTATCTAATAATTTTGTTATGTGTTTTTTTGGCTATCCCGATAAATCGGGATTAAATTTTTCGAGATAGTAGCCAACTATCTCTGCAAAATTTGGCTCTTTTCGCTCAAAAACACATTATAACAATTATTGCAATATAAATTTAAACAGGCTCTTATTATAAATAAAAATAATATTTGAATGCAAACGGATTTTTATTGCAGATTGCATCTCATTATATAAGTTCAAAACATGATTTAAAGTTTTATCGTTAATGTCAAAAATTTCACCTAAATTAATTCAATTATTTATGCCGAAAGGGAAAATAAATAAACATGAATAAAAAGAGCGACATATTTTTTTTTGATCAATTTCAAAAATTTTAAACTAACTCTATTTATCTCGTTTCTTCAACCACTCGGTAACGGCAGGCGCTAATTCTTTTTGAGACTTAGAGCCTACAAACACGCCTATATGCCCACCTTTAAAGCTATAAAGCTCTTTATCTTTAGAGCCAACATAATCGTTTAAAGGAATAGAAGAGGCTGGAGGAACCAAATGATCTTCTGTTGCATAAATATTTAATAAGTTACAAGTCAGGTTTTTTAAATTTACTTTTTTGCCACCAACTTCTAATTCTCCTTTAATCAATTTATTTTGTTGATAAAGGTCTTTCATAAATTGTAAATAGCAAGCACCGGTTTGGTCAGGACTCTCACTAATCCATTTTTCCATGCGTAAAAAGTTAAGCAACTTATCTTCACTTTCCATAGCGTTAGTTAAAGCTAATTGCTTTTGTGCTTTCATCATAGGCTTTAGCGAGTCAAACCCTTCATTAAGGAATTCACCCGGAATTATACCACCAAAGCCTTCTACCAGTTTGTCAAAATCCATGTTTTTACTCCAACGGAATAATAAACCATCATTTGTACCAAATTCAACAGGTGTTACATGCGTTACCAAGTTTTTAATTTTGTTTGGATACAACGATGCGTAGATCACACTAAATGTACCACCTTGGCAAATACTTAAAATATTAATTTTTTCAACTCTGTTTTTTTTACGCATAAAATCAACGCAATTATTGATGTAGCCATTGATGTAATCATCCATACCAATGAATTTATCTGCTTTGGTAGGATAGCCCCAATCAATTAAATAGACATCAAGTCCGGAAGCTAATAATTTACGGATGTAACTTCTGTCGGGCTGTATATCCAACATTTTGTAAGTGTTTACTAATGCATAAATAATAAGCACGGGTGTTTTGTAAGTAGGCTCAGTATCTCTGTTATATTTATAAAGTGTCAATTTATCTTCGCTATAAACTGCTGTTTTAGGAGAAGTAGCAATATCAATATCTTTGATGTTATTTAGTGCTTCGTAGCTTTTTAGCATTTTAGAGTTAATCGTATTAATCTCTTCTAATATTGTATGTTCCATAGTAAATCTGTGTTTTGAAGGCTAAAATTACAATTTATTATTCTTATTTATTGTAGATTTTTTAGATAATTGATTTTTATGCAATCTGATTTTTTTGTAATTAGAGCTTGTAAGAAAACGAAGTGTCGAAAAAGAAAATATCGATAGCTATCGGTACAAGTTCGAGTCTTGAATTACCGCTCCAGCGCCATAAATAATGGGAGTTTGCTTTCTTGCACTGAGCGCAGTCGAATTATGGTTACTGAGCCTGCTTAAATATTGCAAATGATTATTTTTAAGGCAGTATGACAATTAAATTAGAGTTTTCTTGCTGACAAAAATTAGAAATAAAAAAAGCTGCTAATGTCATCAGCAGCTTTTTTTAAGTTTTAAAAAAAAATTATTTCTTTTTTGCTTTAGCAGCTTTCTCTTCTTCAAACAATTCAACTGATGCAGCATTTTGCATAGCTAATTTAGTTTGTAAGTCTTTCACTGTTTTTTTTAATTCGTGCATAGTTTGATATACTTCTTCCATTTCGCTTTTAAACATAATTGGGTATTGTTCAAACACATTTTCAAATTGCTTTTCAAAATGTTTCTTCACATCCATAGTTAAGTTTAACGCTTCACCTTTTACTTTACTAAATTCTTCAGTAGCAAATAATTCAGTAAACATAGTTTCGTTTTTCTTGATCCACTCATTATATAACTCAGTAGAAGTAGGCATAGTAAAAGAACCAGGAGTCATATTTTTATATTTCTCTTGAGTTTCTTTAGCTAAGTTTTCCATAGAAGACTGCATTGTTTTGTATAAAAACATTTGTAATTCAGATTGTTTAATGCTGTATTCAGCAACTTTATCCATTAAAGCAATCGTTGTTTCGATGTTTTCTTTTTCTTTACCAGGACTAGTCATTTTTAATAATGGTTCAAATGTTTTTCCAAACACATTAGTCATTTTAGTATAAAGATCCTTCATTTGCTCAGAGTTTCCGCTAAATAATTCAGGGAATTGAGCTTTCATATTTTGCATTTGCTCAAAATATTCTTTTCCTAAATTATTTTGATTTACGAAAAAACCTTGAACTTGCTTCATAGAATTTTCATAAACATCTTTTAAGCTATTATTATTAAAAAACGATCCGAATACTTGCTCAGTCATTTTTTTGTAATTATCAGTTGTATAAATGTTTTTCCAAGTTTCCATGCTAAAATCTGAGTTCTTAATAGCAGACATCATTGGTTGAAACACTTCTTGCATTTTCATATACATTTGAGATCCTTCATACATGTTTTTAAACATATCTGCATTAAAAGGATTAGTCATGTTTTTAGAAAACGTATCGTAAGATGTATTCATAGAACCCATCCAGCTATTGTAGATGTTAGTCCAAGCATTATTCATTGTAGAAAAACTTGCATTCACATCGTTAGCGTTTTTACCGTAGTTTAATGCTGAATTATAGATTGATTGGTTAAAATCAGTCATTTGTTTCATGGCAGTCATTTGTTGAGCATACCAATTTTTAAAAAACTCTTCTGGTTTAGTATTACTGTTCATAAATGGATTTACTCCACCTGCTTGCATTCCACTGAACATTGCAGCTTGTTTTTCCATCATATCTTTCAACATATTTTGGCTTTCGGCAGCTACATTTCCTGTAGCAAAAGCCGATTGAAATTTTTTCGCAGAATCCATCCAGGTATTCATTGCATTTGATTGAGCGTCCATTAAATTGTCAATCATTGGGTTGTTTGTTTTCATTGTTGGTTGTTTAAATTTTAAAAATTAGTGATTACGTCTTAATAACTGAAAATCAGTTTGTTAAGCCATGATTTTCAATTTCTTTGCAAATATCGGTTATTTTTCGACAGGTGTCAAGTAAAATCACATTAAATATTTGTTAAATCAGACTAACTTGGTTTAGAGCATAAAATTTACATTGATTTTAAACACGCTCAATGTGCCAAAATATTTTACGAATTGATAACAGCTTAACAATTTTTTCTAATTTTAGGGGATGATTGATTCATTCAAGATTTTTGACAGAGATCTACTACTCAGTATAAATTCACACCATAATAATATGATGGATGTGGTTATGTATTACATATCTGGAATATGGATATGCTTGCCATTATTTATTTATTGGTTTAGTTTGTTTCTTAAAAAATATGAATTAAAAAAAGTAATTATTCTTGTATTTTTTTTAGTGGCATTAGTAACTTTAACCGACCAAACATCTAATAGGGTAAAGCATACCGTTAAAAGATATAGGCCAACTCACAACATCGAAATTAAAGATCATATCCATTTGGTTAATGATTATCACGGAGGGCAATATGGGTTTTTCTCTGGTCACGCCGCTAATGCTTTTGGAATAGCAATGCTCTTGTTTTTATTATTTAAAGAACATTCCGTTTTGGTAAGAAGTTCATTTTTTGCCTGGGCAGGTATAACAGCTTATAGTCGTCTTTATTTAGGAGTTCACTATCCTTCCGATATTTTGG
The DNA here is from genome assembly GCA_043749245.1 of Bacteroidota bacterium. GTDB lineage: Bacteria > Bacteroidota > Bacteroidia > B-17B0 > Aurantibacillaceae > UBA4416. Next base: position 7,564 of record JAYVDU010000102.1, read on the forward strand.
TTGGTATAATTGTTGGGTTAATTTGGGGTTATGTTATTTATCAGTTAATACAGTTTACATTTAAAAAATATTTTAATGAAGTTATTTCTGTTTAGTTTATTTATCTCAGTTTTTGCTTTTGGTCAGTTACCCGAAACCGATATTTGGGTAGTTCAATTAGAAAAAAAAGAGAACAAACTTATTTATACAAACCCCTTAAACATCAACAATAGAGTAGGGTACGACAATCAACCAACATTTACTCCCGACGGAAAATCAATTTTATATGTGAGCATCAAAGAAGATAAACAGGCAGATATTTATCAGTATCATATTAAATCTAAAGTTCATACTGCATTAACTAAAACTCAAACGAGTGAATACTCACCAACCATTGTTCCTGATGGCTCCGGATTTTCTTGTGTAGTCGTTGAAATGGATTCATCGCAACGCGTATGGCAATTTAAGTTAGATGGCTCGTTCAATAAAATAATAACTGAGCAGGTCGATTCTATTGGCTATCATACATGGTTAAATAAAGACACCTTGCTATATTATAAACTTACCAATCCGCATAGTTTAAGAGCCATCAACTTAAAAACAAACGACGATGTTTGGCTTTGTAATAATCCAAGTCGAGCATTTAAAAAAATAGGTAATTCAAATAACTTCATATATGCTATAAGAGACAGTACCAGCATCACTTTCAGAATATATAACTCTACATTACGAGAAAGTAACATATATACCACGTATCCATCTGTTAATGAAGATTTTATTTGGCATCCCGAATTTGGGTTAATAAAATCAGAAAATGCTGATTTGTTAAAGTATAACGAACAAACAAAAGCATGGGAAACGTTTTTGTCGTTTGCGCCATTAGGAATCAAAAAAATAACACGCTTCGTATTTGATAGTAAAACCAAGCAATTAGCGATTGTGAGTAATTTATAATTATGGAAAAATACATTGATGGCTACCTTTTATCAACAGATAAAGAGAAATTACAACACACATACATACACCATTTTTTAAGTGAAGAGAGTTATTGGGCAAAAAACATCCCCATTCAAATTGTTGAAAAAGCGATAGAAGGAAGTATTTGTTTTGGTGTATATGATAAGCAACAACAAATTGGCTTTGCCCGTATCATCACAGATCATGCGACTTTTGGATATTTGGCCGATGTATTTATTGATAAAGCCTATAGAAGTAAAGGACTATCTAAAGAGTTAATTAATTTTATAACGGAACAGCCTGTTATTAAAACATTACGTCGTTTTATGTTAGCCACTAAAGATGCGCATAGCTTGTACGCGCAATTTGGATTTAATGCCTTAAAAGAGCCAGATCGATTTATGGAAATCAAATATTTTGAAACGTATTGATAGTAGCCCTTTTATATTTGATGGTGTTTTGTTGGGTAGTTTATAAATTACCATTTTTTAAAGATGCTCAGGTGTCATTTAAATGGATTTCTCTTATCCTTCTTGTTAAAATCATAGGATGTTTTGCCTATTATCGGTTTTATTTTGGAAGTAATGTAAATGGACCACAAGGCGATAGTTATGACACGCTAACTGGTGCCAACATTATGTTTCAGGCTATGTACGAAAATCCGTTATATTATTTTAAAATGTTGTTTGGCATCCATTCCGAACTAGAAACAGATGCTTTATATAAACCTTATTTTGATAAAATTAATGATTGGAGTCAGGCTAAACCATCCGATAATTTTTTCTTAAATGATAACAGAACCTCTATTCGTTTTCATGCCTTCATTCGATCGTTTTCATTTGGCCATTATGCCGTTCATGCTTTGTCGATGTTAATTGTGTCATTTGCAGGACAGTTTGCTTTTTATAAAACGTTCAAACTATACTTTCCGCAAAAAGAAAAAATACTAATGGCTATCATTTTTTTCGTTCCATCAGTTTTATTTTGGTCGTCGGGCGTATTAAAAGAACCATTAGCACTTTGTTTGATGGGCTTCTTTCTTTACTCTTTTTTTAAAATATTCATCCAACAACACTATCATCTTAAAACAATATTTTGCCTTGTTGCAACTATTTTAGCATTTGTAGTATTGAAGCCATATATCCTTATTTTACTGATACTGCCATTAATCGTATTTGTTGTAGTGCAAAAGTTGCATGTAAAAAAAGTAGCTTTATGTTATGCCATATCCCTGATTACCGTTTTCGGTTTATCGTTAATCACTTTAAAATTAATCTTTAACAGAGATGTCGTAAAAACGATTGTTATCAGACAAAATGATTTTATTAATTTGAGTAAAGGAGGTATTTTTTTTAGTAATACTTTAAATTATGTTCGTTTAAACCCACAAGATACAAGTCAATACACGTATGTCGATTCTGCTAGAACGATGTGTAAAATAAAGCCACACACTAAATTAATGTATTGGAAATTAAATCATAATAACGATACCATCTTCGTTAATGATAATCAAGACACTTCTGTTTACCGATTCGTATCGTCGTGTATGCCCGCAGGATCGGCTATTTCCATGCAACGCTTAACTTACTCTGTTTCATCGTTTGCTAAATTATTGCCAGTTGCCTTTTATAATGTGATAGCAAAACCGTTTTTTTATGATAGTCACTCATCATCTGAGCTAGTAGCTTCCCTCGAAAATTTAGGTTATCTTCTGTTTTTTATTTTCTGTATTGTATTCCATCAACGCAAAGGCGTCAATAAAAATATGCTGTATTTATGTATCAGTATTACCATCACTGCTTTGTTATTAATAGGCCTAACAACAACCGTTATGGGAGCAATTGTTAGATATAAAGTTCCGTTTATTTCTTTTTTATTGATGATACCACTTTTATATTTGGATGCAGGCGTTTTAAAAAGAATTCCTTTAATTAAAAAATTTCTTTGATCTTTTTAATGTGTATTTTTTACCAAAACAATTAATAGTAATGATTTTTTCTTAGTTTATAATTTTTAAAAATTAATCAATATACTTCAACATTTAAAAAACTTCCAACAGCAAAACTGTAAAAAATAATTGAGATTAGAATAGAAAAGACTACCAATCTCTTGCGGTTGAGACAGCAAAATTAGAAGTTGAAAATAGAGAATTAAATACAGAAGATTTAGAGAGAATTAAAAACGACGTTAGATTACAGAACATTGAAAAACAAAATGTAAAAGCAGAAGCAAAAGAAAAAAAAGGATAATGGTAACGACAAAAGCTTTAAAATTTTTGGAATATGTGGACCCTTTGGTTTAAAAAAACACCAGAAAAATCAATAATAATACTAATCGTTTTATTATCTATATTAACAATATTTTAATCATATGTTAGCGCTTCAACTATAAAATATATTTATGAAAATGATGGTATATACCTACTACTAATAGATTTAAACATACTAGAAATAATTTATTTAACGATTACAATTTTTCTTTATTGGCAAAAATCTCTTGCAGTTTGGAAAATGCTATTCGTATGGCTTTCATATCATATAATAATGACTTGCGTTTTAGCATACTATGCATTTCAACTCCGCAAGGTTACAGTATTACTGGCTAATTTTATTACAACTCCAAGTCTTACTACTTGTATATCGTTATTCGCTTTTTACAGTAGACTATTGTATTTCATAAATAAACTTACAACGAAATCTCTTTTTAAAACAAAAGACGACGAAGTAGAATTGATGAAACTGATAGAGTAACTTAAACTAAATGCAGTGGCCAACTTATAACCGCAACTAAATTTAATTTGGGCATTCGGCTCCGGCATTTGCAAACAAAGTTCCTGCGGGAAATACTCCCGATAGATATTGGGATACTTTTCTTTGCAAATGCCCATTAAACATTTATTACCTAGCTGCTTTTTTTATTATATTTATCTAATGAGAAAACTTATAATTTTATTATTTATGTCTTGTAGTGTTTTTGCGCAGGATAAATATTATGTTGATAGCGTTAAGACCCTAACATTATCAAAAACCGATACCATACGTTTTTGGGCTTACAGCGAATTGTCTTGGATTTTAAAGGATGTAAATAAAGACGAAGCATTAAAATACGCGAACAATCTTTTAACAGAATCAATAAACACAGCGAAACAAAAATGGATTGCCCAAGGATATAATGACATTGGTATCATATATATTCGTACAGGAGATTTAAATAAAGCCTTATATTATATAGAAAAATCGCTGGCAGTAAGGGAAAAATTAGGTGTTAAAAAAGATATAGCTTCGAGTTTAAGTAAAATTGCAAACATTAAAAGCGAAATGGGTGAATATGGTAAAGCCTTAGAATTACAACTAAAGGTTTTAAAATTGTATGAAGAATTGAATATTAAACCATATATAGCAAATACCTGCAATAATATTGGACAATTATATAGCAATATTAATAAATTCAGTTTAAGTAATAATTACTTAATGCGGGCATATGGCATTGAAAAAGAGGTTAACGATGTTTACGGACTTCCTATAACTTTAGCTATAATGGGCAGTAATTTTGGCGATTTACATGAACCAGATTCTGCAATTAAATATTTAAACGAAGCTAAAATTTTGTTTAAAACTATTGAAGATTATACTTCATATTGCGCAGCGTGTAATAATATAGGGACAATTTATAGGCAACTTGGTAACACAAAAATGGGTCGTGAAAATTATTTAGAAGCCATAAAGGTAAGTAAACAAATTGGTGACTCGGCAAGCATGGTTTTATTTGAAAACAATTATGCAAACATATTGATTGATGAAAAAAAATACGACGAAGCAGAAATAATTTTATTGCACTCATTAAAAGTATCTGAAAAATTAGGTGCAAAAGAAAATGTTCTAAAAATTTATCAAAGCCTTACTGGCTTGTATATTCAAAAAATGGATGCAGAAAAAGCGGATTTTTATTTTGATAAATACCGTCAACAAAAAGATTCAGTATTTTCCAATGAAACATCAGCACAATTTTCGGAAGCTCAAACAAAATTTGATGTTGAGAAAAAAGATTTGCAATTGCAGGCACAAGAAAAACAAATGGAAAAAGATAAAGCTCAACGGTATCTTATAATTTCTGCATTAATGTTTTTTGTACTGTTATTTTCTATAGCCATTTGGGCATTTATTCAAAAACGAAAAAACGGTAGACTTTTAGAAATAAAAAATGATCAAATTGAAACTAGGAATGCACTTCTCCAAAATGCTAATCAGGAAATTTCACATCAAAAAGAACAACTGAGCGAAAAACAAAAAGAAATAGTTGATTCGATAAACTACGCTAAAAAAATTCAAACCGCTTTATTAGCAAGCGAAGAAATGCTTTTAGAAAATTTGGTAAATCATTTTATTTTATTTAAACCAAAAGATATTGTAAGTGGTGATTTTACCTGGGCGACATTTGTGCCCTCTCCTTCGGGGAGGGTTGGGGAGGGGCTTTTTTATATTGCTTGTTGTGATAGTACTGGTCATGGTGTTCCCGGAGCATTTATGAGTTTATTAAATATGGGTTTTTTAAGCGAAGCTATTAAAGAAAGAAATATTTTAAAGCCCGGTGAAATTTTTAATTATGTAAGAGATCGTTTAATTGAAACCATTGGAAAAGACGAACAACAGGATGGTTTTGATGGCATTATAATTTGTATAGATATGAGTATGTCAGTTCGAGCGGAGCCGAGAACAATTACATATGCCGCAGCAAATAATTCGCCATTAATCATTAGAAATAAAGAACTTATACAATTAAGTTGTAACAAAATGCCTGTGGGGAAAGGAATAAAAACAGACTCATTCGAAACCTTTACCTTACATTATCAAAAAAATGATTCATTATATTTATTTACCGATGGTTATCCCGATCAGTTTGGTGGACCAAAAGGTAAAAAATTTAAATACAAACCGCTTGAAGAACTTTTATTGAAAAACGAACCGTTAAGTTTAGAAGTTCAAAAAGAAAAACTCAATACTACTTTTGAAGATTGGAAAGGTAATTTAGAACAAGTGGATGACGTTTGTATTATTGGGATAAAATTATAAATTAAATCAAACTATAATTTACTAAAACTTACTGCACAAAATTGACTTATTTTTTAGAGTTTTTGTTTTCATTTTTGTGGTGCGAAGATACCAATTTACCTTTGTTTTTAGTCAAAAAATACTATTTTTATAATATAAAATACCCGTTATATCAATAAGGCAAACACTAATGAAAATGATGGTATGCCATCTGACAATAAAAACAATAATATCTACCTATGAAATTTATATTAAGTATACTCATACTATTGTCTTTGAGTGTTTTATCGCAAACGCCTAAAACTTCTAAAACGATTGATAGTATTAAAAAAGAGTATTTCAATGTGTCTCACAAAAATTTTGACCAAAGTATTAATATAGCAAACCAAGGGTTAGAATTAGCCTCAAAAGAAAAAGATTCCCTGTCGTATGCCGTTTTTGAGCGCTTGTTGGGGAGTTCATATTACTTTAAAGGTGATTATAAAACAGCCTCAAACCATTACTTTAAATCCATTAAAACGTTAGAGAATAGTAAAGATAAAAGTGAATTAGGACAAAGTTATAATGAACTAGCAAAGTTGTATAGAAAAACCAGAAAATTAAATTTGGCGAAAGAAAACTATAACAAAGCCTTACAAATTTTTGTCGCCTTAAATGATAGCTCTAACATATCTATGATAAACAACGAGTCGGGTGTTGTTTATGAATATGAAGGGGATTATAAAGAAGCATTAAAAAGATATAACCTTTCGTTACATATTTCCGAAATCCTAAAAGATAATATTGCTATTGCTTATGCGTTAAATAATATTGCTGGAGTTTATTCTATTTTAAATAAATATAACGATGCACAGGTTTATTTATTAAAAGCATTAGCCATCAGAAAGGTATTAAAAGACAGTTTTGCCATCGCTATTAATTTTAGCGATTTAGCTTCTAATTGTATTTTTAAAAAGGACTATAACAATGGATTAAACTTTATAGATAGTAGTAATACGATTGCTGTCAAGCTAAAATATATTGAGCTTCGTTCTCAAAATTACTTTCTATTATCAAAAGCATACGAAAACAATCACGACATTGCACAAGCTTATAGAGCCTACCAGACCTATATAAGCCTCAAAGATTCTATTTTTACAAGAGAAAGTGAGGACCAGCTAATTGAATTGAATACGAAATACCAAACCGAAAAAAAAGATTTGGAATTAGCTAAAAATAAAGTAGAAATAGTTAACGAAAGAAACAAGCGATACTTTACGTATGGTGCTTTGGCTTTCTTTATCATTGTATGTTCGATATCAATTTGGGCTTTTATACAAAAGAGAAAAAACAGTCGGTTATTGCAATCAAAAAACCAATTATTAGAAAGTGCCAACAAAAAAATTTCTCACCAAAAAGAAGAATTAATTGATAAACAAAAAGAAATTGTTGATTCGATAAACTACGCTCGTAAAATTCAAAATGCCCTATTAGCAAGCGAGAAGATGTTAATGGAACATTTACTAAACTATTTTATTTTATTTAAACCGAAAGACATTGTTAGTGGTGATTTTACCTGGGCTACTATAAAAGATAATTATTTTTACATAGCCTGCTGTGATAGCACCGGCCACGGAGTTCCAGGTGCTTTTATGAGTTTATTAAACATTGGTTTTTTGAGCGAAGCTATTAAAGAAAGAAATATTTTAGAGCCAGGGAAAATATTTGATTATGTAAGATCTCGATTAGTAGAAACCATTGGTAATGATGACCAAAAAGATGGTTTTGATGGCATATTAGTTTGTTTAGAAATAAATACAAAAAAAATGACTTATGCCGCCGCAAATAATAGTCCGCTCATTATTCGAAACAAAGAATTAATTTATTTACCTGGTAATAAAATGCCTGTTGGCGAGGGAATTAAAAAGGAATTATTCGACACTTTTAGTTTAGATTACAAAAAAGACGATTTATTATATTTGTTCACAGATGGTTACCCTGACCAGTTTGGTGGGCCAAAAGGTAAAAAATTTAAGTACAAACAATTGGAAGAATTATTACTCAATAATTCATCATTAAGCCTGGAATCTCAGAAAAATCAACTCGTATCTACTTTTGAAAATTGGAAAGGTGACCTGGAACAAGTAGATGATGTTTGTATTATTGGCATGACACTTTAATACAAATATTAAAAACAAGCGATTGAATTTTTCAAAACTATTAAGGCACCTGAAAATTAATAGCCACATTTACAGTGGTTGTAGATAATGCTCCCAGCGTAAAAGGTGTGCTTGTAGCGCTAAACCAGTCGCCACTATTAATAACACCATTCCCATCATTATCATACATTGCATAAGCATAGTAAGTACCTGGATGCATATAATTAAAGGTAAAGTGTAAATCGTTGGGTGCTAAAATAACATAACGAGAACGGTTTTTTAAGTTAAGTGTTGTGCCACTGTATAAGGGCTGTGTAGAAAGTAATAAGAATACTTTATGGCTCGCAATAGGCGTATAAGAGGTAGAATGCGCGTAATTAACGGTTGTTTTTCCTAAATAAGGCTGGGCAGTTTCAGGATATGGATCTCCGGCAGGAACACCTGAAGTTGCATAATAGATACTTTCTGTTTGACCAACAAAGGTTGAAGAAAAATCTTTAGTAAGTGATTTCAATGGGAAATTAAAATAAGTAACCGAAGGCTGGCTGGATGTAGAATCTTGAAGTTTCGCCAGCCAGGTCATGTGCGGAGTTACAGAGGTTTGTGTATTGTATTTATTGGTATATGATTTTATAATTAAACTATCATTTTTCGAAATCACTTCAGTATACGCTCTTGATTTTCCTTTTAATATTTCCGAAAAACGGTAATAAGAGTGAGTACTAGTTTCTGATACGCTATCCGCTAAAAAGTAGGAAACACGCTCCATCCCTGTAAATGAACCGCCATTTCGGAAGGCGACTTTATAATCGTTATTATACTTGACGATAAAAAATGACATGAAAATATCATTCAAGGTGTCTAATTCATTTTTTGCAGAAATCTGGTTTTCGGAGATTGGCCTGAAATCAACAATCCATTCGGGGTAAGAACCTAAGCCTGTTGTAGAATTAACGGGGCCATTCCAAATGCCTTTTACTTTATTTAAAACGCCAAAGCCTAAGGTGTTATCAAGGCTTGGACCAGTAACGCCAGATGTGGTGGTACCTATGGGTGCTTCCTGTGGTGATTTTTTATTTTCGCAAGAAACAATAAAAAGTACAGGCAATAATAAAAGATAAAAAAATGGCTTCATAGTAATAATATTTACTATAAAAGTACAATTTTTTGTTACAGCAAGAAGGTCGAATTAGAGATTTCTAAGAAAGCTATTCCTCAATTTTATTTTCTTTTTTCGTAGATTTTGTTTTTAGCAAAACCTAGTTTGTTGAAGAAGTGTGTGAAAGAAACACCTAATACTCCCATCCCATATTTTGCACTTCGACTGAAATTGATAGAACTAGCTTCAGGAAAATACTTTGTAGGACAAGTGATTTCCGCAATATCAAACCCAGCATAAAAAATCTGAGAAATCATTTGATTATCAAATACAAAATCATCAGAGTTAGCGTGGTAATTAATGGTTTCTAAAATATCTCTATTAAAAGCTCTATAGCCTGTATGGTATTCGCTTAATTTTTGATTAATTAAAATATTTTGAGTTAAGGTAAGCATACGGTTAAAAATATATTTGTACATAGGCATACCACCTTTTAATGCACCTTTACCTAAAATACGAGAACCAAATACAGCAGGATACAAATCGTTAGCAATGATGTAGCTCATACTTTGTATTAATTTCGGTGTATATTGGTAATCAGGGTGAAGCATAATCACAATATCACCACCAAGCTCTAAAGCTTTGTCGTAGCAGGTTTTTTGGTTCCCACCATAACCCTTATTTTGTTCGTGACGGATAATATGTTTGATGCCAATTTGAGCGCCTACCTCAGCAGTATTGTCTTTACTGTGGTCATCTACTAATACCACTTCATCCACAATATCAAATGGAATTTCGTCGTAAGTTCTTTTTAATGTTAAAGCTGCATTATACGCTGGTAACACTACAACTATTTTTTTGCCATTTATCATAATCTCACAAAAATAACAAAGTTTCTATAATTAGCACAACATCATTAAAAAATATAGTTTAAATTTAGAGCCTGTTTAAATGTTATTATCTAATTAAAAATAAATTCTCCTAAAGTAATCAAAATTAACAGGGCTTCCAAAGGAAGTTGATTTATACCAACTTAGGTCGATTTAGGTTTTTCATGTTGTTTTTGTTACCCAATTGTTACTCTTAAAAATATAAAAAGGGTTACACGACAGTTCATGAACCCAACGAAAAAGATTCATTATAATGAATTTTGTAGTTGGGGAGTAAAAAACCTTTAAAACTAAAAAGAACATGGGAGTAAAATTAAGAGAAAAACAATTGAAAAGCGGACAAATATCCTTTTACTTGGATATTTATCACAACA
>JAYVDU010000103.1:0-1808 GCA_043749245.1 Bacteroidota bacterium
TGAATTACGCGCATACCACCTTACTATACTTGGATTTACAGCAGCATTTGTTTCGCTTAAAATATAGCCTGTTGCTCCGGAAGTGATTGCTCCAACAGCGCTGTTTGTAATATCTATTCTATTTGAATTTAAATTAAGAGTGCTAGAGCCTATTGCTAATATACCAGTAAAGGTTGCTTGCCCGCCAACTGTAGTAGAATTGACTGCTAGCGTTTTAACACCATTACCTGCTAGCGTTAAATTATAAAAAGCCGTAGCAGCAGAACCGCCTATGGATTGTGCATTACCGGCTAATAGAACGCCGCCACCATCAGGTGTTGCAAATGCTTTATTAGTTGTATTATTGGTCCAATCACCTAACAAGGTAATGCTAGATGTGGAACTGGCGGTTATAGAACCAGTAGTAGAAGTTGCAGATAAATAATTCCCGAAACCAACCCCGTCAATATACATTTGAGCAGCCCCAGAAAATACAACATTTGCTCCATTATTGTATACGCCTTGGGAAAAACACATTGCAGGAATTAAATAAATGAATATAAAAAATCTTATCATTTTTTAGGTTTCTTTGTAGGCATCATAAAAATTTCTTTGTGCTCTTCTCTCTCTGGATTAGATTTCTTTGTTGGTTCTAATACATATTTAGGATTTAACGTCCTTTCGATTGGAGCAAAGTTTGTAGTTTCTTTTTTTGATAAAGAATTAACAACTCTTTCTTTTAAAATAGTTGAATCAACTTGTGATTTACCATAAAAAGGTAACAGAAACAATAGATAAATAATTTTTTTTACCATGATTATTATTTAGATGGAGTATCGTTTATGGTTAAATTCCTTAAAGAATAGGCCTGAGTAGAAGCATAATTATACATTGTTGTTGGGTTGACAACTGATGGTAAGCGATACCAATTAACACTTATGGTAGTAGAAACACCTGGCGTAACCGTTATAGGATAACCGCTAGCTGCCACGTAATAAAAATTCCAAGCAGTTCCCGAATTCCCACCAATCTCTTTAACTAAAGTTGCACCATTCATAATGTCAAAATTAACATTTACTTGATCATATACGTTTACAGTTCCAGCAGCGGTAAAGTTTATATAAACTACAGAATTAATTGGAATAAATGTAATAGTCATCTGTGGCATAAGCGTTCCTCCAGCAGCCACTGTAGTAGATACATCTGTGGTTCCAATAACCGAGTATGTTCGGGAATTCGAAAATGGTGTCCATCTAGAAGTAGCTGTGCTATAGTAATAATACCCAACACCAATATCATTAGGATAACCACCCGCAGCTGCGGTATTAAAAACCAACAATGAATTTGCAGGACTTGAAATAGTTGTTACATCCGTGGCTGATGAAAGAGCTACTCTCGGAGCTAATAATCCCTTAGAAATAGATGTTACATCCAGCATAGCGCTGGCATTAGGAGCTACACCTGTAGAGTTAATCCCCACGTTTTGAGACACTAAATTAATTGAAATTGAGATCGAAATAAAAAATAAAATAATAATTTTTTTCATATGTAAGATTTTCATATAAAAATAATAATTTAATTTTGATTATCCTATTCTAATCAACTAAATTTTCGATGTTAAAATGTTAAAATGAGTAGAAGGCGGTTCTAAATGAGTAAAATGAGAATATCTATTTTTTCAGAGCGTTGTAGTGCTTTGATTACTATGCAAGACATTGCATTAAATAATTAAGTTTTCCAAGATATATAGACGTACATTCACCGAAGACTGTTTTTTAGTAAGCTATCATTTATTAGGGAGTTTAATCTCAAGATTTATTTATAAGAAG
>JAYVDU010000104.1:0-1806 GCA_043749245.1 Bacteroidota bacterium
AAACTAATAATGAGGTGCAAAAATACGGAAACTATTCGATAAAATAAGGTTGTTTAAGGGTGTAAATAAGGATTGTATGTCGATTTATATTTTGTCACATCGAGCGAAGTCGAGATGTAATAATTTGTTCTCGACTTCGCTCGAACTGACATTCGGCCATTTAACAGGGCTATTTTAGGTATCCTTAATTCAACACAACCTTGCCATTATTAATAACTCCAACTACTTTGCCGTTGAGCGTTTTTCCTATAAAAGGCGAGTTCTTTGATTTAGAAACGTTGTCTTTTTCCGTAAACGTAGTTTTATCATTCAATGTAAACAAGGTTAAATTTGCTTTCGCATTTTCTTTGATTGTTTCCTTTTCTAATCCTAAAATCTGTCGCGGATTTTCAGCTAAGGCTTCTGATATTTTATCTAATGTGATTTTAGAAACACCTGTCACCATACAATTAAAAGCTGTTTGCAAGGCAATGATACCATTATTGGCCAAATCAAATTCTAAATCTTTGCTTTCAATGTCTTGTGGATTATGATCACTCACCACCACATCGATAATGCCGTTTTCTAATGCTTTGCGAACAGCCGTTACATCTTCTTTACTGCGTAACGGCGGATTTACTTTATAGTTCGTATCAAATCCTTCTAATTCTGTTTCATCCAATAAGAGGTTATGCGCTGCTACACCAGCGGTTACGATTAATCCGTTTGCTTTCGCTTTTTTAATTAGCTCCACACTACCCTTCGTACTAATGGTTGGGAAATGGATTTTGCCACCCGTGTATTCTAAAATTTGTAAATTTCGTTGTATCATTAATTCTTCGGCTAAGGCTGGAATCCCTTTTAAACCCAGCTTTGTAGAAGTAATGCCTTCGTTCATTTGTCCATCATGCGAAATCGTTTTGTCATCACAATGGGTAATGATAAAACTATTAATGTTTGCTGAATATTGCAATGCTCTTAAAATTAACCCGGTATCTTTAATCGGTTTTTTATAATCACTAAACGCTACAGCGCCCGCCAATTGCATGTCATACATCTCCGATAAATCTTTTCCTTCCTGGTTATAACTAATCGTTCCTATAGGAAATACATCTACCAAACTGTCCTTCGCTCTGTTTTTGACGTACTCAATTTGCGCTTTATTATGTAAGGGTGGGTTTGTACCACTCATTACGCAAACAGCCGTAAATCCACCTTTTGCAGCAGCTCTTAATCCGTTTTCCAAAGTTTCTTTATGCTCGTTTCCGGGGTCACAAAAATTCACTTGCATATCCAACCAACCAACCGAAACACATAAATCATCTGCTTCAATCATTTTGTAATTTTTTTCGTTCGCGATGGTTTTTTTCAACTGAGTAATAATGCCTTTCTCAATTAAAATGTCCATGATCTTTCCGTTAAAAGGGCTCGTAGAATCAACGATGGTGGCTTGTTTGATGAGTATATTCATTCTTTCGTGTTTTTCCCGCAGATTTCGCTGATCAGCGTAGACTTATAATTTTTATGTTTTAATCCGCGCTAATCTGCGACATCAGCGGGACTTAATTTTTAAACAATCGTATAATTAAAATTTCACTTAGTAAAAATGCTAAGGCTAAAAATAAAAATAATTTCCATAATTTTTTTCCATCTGTTGCTTCTTGTAAAGCGTTTGTTAATGCTTTTTCATTGGGCTCAATAATTACTATATTCTTCAGGTTTTTTTCGTCCAACTGTTTTTGTAATTCTTCTTTAGTATAAAAATTCATATCCGATTCTTTCCTGTCAAAATTAAAAGCCAATCCTTTCAAAACTGTTGTGTTTTCA
>JAYVDU010000105.1:0-18031 GCA_043749245.1 Bacteroidota bacterium
AGTAAACATGGTAAATGTTTAGTATTAACCGAAGAGCCTGTATTTAATGGTTTTTCGCAAAGTATTGCGGCTCGTATTTCTGAAAATTGCTTTCAAAAATTAGATGCGCCAGTAAGAGTGGTTGGCTCTGAAAATTTACCAGCTATTCCTTTAAATTCTATTTTAGAAAAAACAATGTTGCCTAATGCAGAGAAGGTAGAAAAAGCAATTGAAGATTTATTAAATTATTAACTTCGATTATAGTTTCGAGATATAAATTTTATTTTAACAGTCTTAGTTCAAAGGAGCTAAGGCTGTTTTGTTTTCTAAAACATTAACAAATGATTCGGAGCTGTTTATAATATTGCTCATTCAGAAGTGTATCATATACATGCAGATTTTATTACAAATAATGTTAATGAGTGTCAGCAAGAAAACTTTAATTTTTTGGTTATACTCGTCTTAAAATGTTTATTTAAAATACTTCGACAGGCTTAGTAATACCAAATATGTTTTATATATAGTCCATTTTGAACAACAAAGATACATCTGAAACATAGGTTAAATAAGCATTCTATGTGAACTATGTGGTTTGGACCATTTATTTATTATGAATGGTATAACCATACTACGGCAAGCTTAGTAAACATAATTTTAATGTAGCATAATATAACATTTTTACTAACGTTTTGTAACTATTTACCTTACTGATGATTTATATGTAATAGCAACTATATTAATACATAGTCCATTTTAAAACACATAGGAAACATAGGTTAAATAAGCAATCTATGTGAACTATGAATCTATGTGGTTTGGACTATTTAAATATTATGATTGATATTATATCCACATTGATTTTTTCACCTATTATTATCCCTGCTTTATTTTATTGGGTAACTAAAAAAAACGAGTAAAGGAAAATTAGTTAATGTTTATTTATTTAACGTTATTTTAAAATTATTTAACACATTTAAAACTAATAAGCCAGTTAATTAACTATATTCGCACAATGAAAAAAAACACCTTATACTCATTTTTTTTAATTATAGGATTACTATGTTTTTTCTTTGTTAAGAGTAAATTCTCCTCTCAATCAGGTTACTCCTGTCACTCCCATCAATATTCTTATGTAAAAAAAAGTTCAACATCACCAATAAATTCTTCTTGTTTCAATAATTTAATTGAAGAAGATGATGATCATAACTTTTCTTTACAGGCTATTATTCCTGTTACACACACACTTCCTTTTACTTTAAATTCAACGCTTAAAGTAAACCTCACTAAAATCAATAACGATGTAGCCCATTTATATTTGGGCATTCCAACATTTATTGTTATTCAAAATTTTAGATTATAAACAATCGTTTATAATAACTTTTTTACGTTTTACAATTCTTAGTACACGCTAAAAGAGTTATATATCTGTATAATTGATGTTAAATATTTTAAATGAGAATTTATAAACCTTTTATTTAATCAATAAAAAAATTATAAAATTAGGGTTTAATAATTAAGTGAAAACTGAACTATCATAATTAACAAGGAAACAAAAATGAAAATAAAAGTAATTTTATACTTAGTACAATTTACATTATTAAGTAGCTATATTTTAAAATCCTCAGATACGCTTAAAACAACAATAGCCTCAGCCGATAGTATGTTTTTAAAAAACAATCTGTCTCTTTTAGCTGCACGTTATGATATTAGCATAGCAAAAGCTTTAAAAATTCAGGCAAAATTATACCCTAATCCTAGTATTTATTTTGAGCAAACCTTGATTAATAAAACTACTCGGTCTGATTACGATACAGACCCTACACGTACAGGTCAAGATGAACGTGTTGTAAATATTAATCAACTTATTTTATTAGCTGGCAAACGCAATAAGCAAATAAAATTAGCCGATATAAATACCAAACTTACTGAGGCTGATTTTGAAAATTTATTGCGTACACTTCGCTTTCAATTACATAATAATATTTCGCGACTATATTACAATCAATTAGCTTTAAAACTTTTACAAGAGGAGCACCAAAGCATTGATAAATTAAGTGATAAAATTGATGAGCAAGTAAAAAAAGGCTTTATCTCACTTAGTGAAGGTGTTCGAATTCAATCCTTATTATTAGAAATTGATAATGAAATAAATGGTTACACAAATACAAACTATGATATAATTGGTGAGCTAAATACAATTTTAAATTTGCCACCAACAACATTTTTAAAAGTAGATATGCTAATTGAAAATAGTCGTCAATTACCTGCGTTTTCTGCTTGTATAGATACTGCAACCATTAATAACCCCGATTTAAAAAAAGCGAGTTATTTAATTGATTATGCAAAAGCGCAATACGCCTTAAACAAAGCTCTTGCTGTTCCTGATGCTAATATTCAATTTTCTTATGATAAAAGTGGTAACTTTATTAAAAATTATTATGGCTTAGGGATTGGTATTAATTTACCAACCTTTAATCGTAATCAAGGTAATATTAAGGCGTCTCAGTTTCAAATTAATCAATCCGAAACTCAACTAAAAGTAAATCAACAAACAGTTTACACACAACTAGTTTCAAACTATAACAGCTTAAAAAATAATATAAAAATTGCAAATAACTATTCAGTTGAATACGAAAATCAATTATTACAATTGATGGATAAGGTATTAGACAGCTATCAAAAACGTATAATTTCCTTAGTAGATTTCACAAACTATTACGAAGGCTACAAACAGGGTTACTTCAATCTACTCTCAATTAAAACCAGCTTAATATTAAATGCCGAACAATTAAATTTTTTAATAGGCAAACCAATTATTAATTAAAATTTATCAATAACACAATGAACTTATACTGCATTTTAATCTCATTAACTTTACTTGTAACAGTTAGTGCTTGTAAACATGAAAACGAACAATCTTTTGATGATAAACGTTCACTTGACAGCTTAATTAACCAATCACAGCTAACTGAAATAACAAAATTACCTGTTGTCAATGAACTCAATTTAACAGGAAAAATTAGTATGGATGAAAACAGAAGCGCTCGAATTTATCCATTAGCAGGTGGTATTGTTATCACTGTCGCGGTCGAAATTGGTGATTATGTGCATAAAGGAGAATTACTATCGACTATTAAAAGCCCTGAATTAATTGATGCGCAAAAAGATTATAAAAACTCAGAAGCGGAATTATTAAATCAAGAAAAAAATGTAGAAGCCGCTAAATCATTATTAAAAAGTGGTTTAATGAGTGAAAAGGAATATATTCTGACACAAAACCAATTACAAATTGCTAAAAATAATTTGGAAAAAAACAAAGAGTTATTAGATATCTATCATCAAGGTATTAAACCTGATGAGTTCAATATTTTTGCACCAATTGATGGATATATTATTGAAAAAAACATATCACCAAATACTCAATTTCAGGGTAGTCAAACAGAAAGCTTATTTACTGTATCTGATTTAAATGAAATATACGCTGATGCGAATGTTTATGAGTCAGATATTAATAAGATAAAATTAAATGACAGTGTCTCCATTTCAACTTTAGCTTATCCTGATAAGATATTTACCGGTTCAATTTCGAAAATATTAAATGTATTAGATCCCATTTCTAAAACAATGAAAGTACGAGTGAAATTGTCCAATAACGTGCTTTTAAAACCTGAAATGTTTGCACAAATGAGTATTAATTATAATATAGGTGATATTATTATGCAAGCAGTTCCTAAAACAGCCATCGTTTTTGATAATTCCATGAATTATATAGTTGTTAAAAGAGGTGATTCAACGTTAGTTAAAAAAATTGAAGTACAATGCGTAAATAAAAATTACGCTTATATCGTCGCTGATACTAAACCTTTAGATAAAGTTGTAACAAAGGATGCCCTTCTTATCTATAACGCCTTAAATAATTAATCGATAAAGATTATGAAAAAAATAATTGAATTTACAATTGCTATATCTTTAAAAAATAGGGGGCTAGTTTTATTCATAAGTATATTATTAGTTATCATTGGAGTCATAAGTTATATAAATACTCCTATTGAAGCCTTTCCTGATGTAACTAATACACAAATTACCATTATTACTCAATGGAGAGGTAGAAGCGCTGAAGAAATAGAGAAATTTGTTACTATTCCCTTAGAAATAGCATTAAATCCTGTGGCAAAAAAAACATCTCTTCGCTCTACCACGTTATTTGGTTTAAGTGTTGTGAAAATTATTTTTGATGATGATGTTGATGACACCTACGCGCGTCAACAAGTAAATAATTTAATTGGTTCTGCAGATTTACCTGATGATGTTGAACCTGAAATCCAACCACCCTACGGACCAACTGGTGAAATATACCGTTATACACTTCAAAGCCATAACCGAAGCCCACGGGATTTAAAAACCATTCAAGATTGGGTGATAGAGCCAAAATTAAAGTCTGTTCAAGGTGTTGCTGATGTGGTAAGTTTTGGTGGTGAAGTAAAATCATACGAAGTTAGTTTAAATAAAAACGCTTTAGATGCTTATGATTTGACACCTTTGGATGTTTTTGAAGCTCTCAACAAAAGCAATATTAATGTAGGTGGTGATATCATTGAAAAAAATAATCAGGCTTATGTAGTTAGAGGTATTGGTATTTTGTCAAAAATGAGTGATATTGAAAATGTAATTATTGATTACAAAAATAATATTCCTGTTTATGTAAAAAATATTGCTCGTGTTTTTGAAAATGCCTTACCACGCTTGGGTCAAGTTGGTAGAGATAATATTAATGACTGTGTAGAAGGTATTATTGTTATGAGGAAGGGCGAAAATCCTGCTACAGTGATATTAGCTGTAAATGCAAAAATAGATGATTTGAATGGGAAAGTTTTACCAAATGATGTAAAAATAGTTCCATTTTATAATCGTCAAAATTTGATTAACTTTTGTACACATACTGTTACACATAATTTACTAGAGGGTTTACTTTTTGTTACCACAATTGTATTAATATTTATGGCTAACTGGCGAACTACACTAATAGTATCACTTATTATTCCGTTGGCTTTATTATTCGCATTTATGTGTTTGCGTTTAAAAGGAATGAATGCTAATTTACTTTCTATGGGAGCTATTGACTTTGGCGTTATTATAGATGGAACAGTTGTTATGGTAGAGGGGCTTTTTGTATTACTCGATAAACAAGCCCATACTCTTGGGATGACAATGTTCAATTCCCGAATTAAAAGAGGGATGATAAAAAATACAAGTATCGAAATTGGTAAAGCAATCTTCTTTTCTCAACTTATTATTATTACTTGTTTAATTCCAATTTTTTCTTTTCAAAAAGTTGAAGGTAAAATGTTTTCGCCATTAGCATATACTTTGGGATTCGCATTATTAGGTGCATTATTCTACACTTTAACGTTGGTTCCGGTTTTAGTATCCTATTTTTTAAACAAGAATGTAAAGGAAAAACATAATTTTTTTGTAGAAGGTTTACAAAACGGAATTATGAAATTATTTAATTTCTGTATGAAACATCGTCGTCAAACCTTAATTATAAGCGGTATCGTCGTAAGCTGCGGTTTCATATCCTTTAAGTTTTTGGGTACCGAATTTTTACCTCAATTAAATGAAGGTTCTATTTATGTACGTGCGAATTTGCCTTTAAGTATTTCACTCAACGAAGCTGTAAAATTAAGTACCGATATGCGCCAGGTGTTTGAAAAGTATAAAGAAGTTAAACAAGTTATGAGTCAAACTGGTCGTCCTAACGACGGCACAGACCCTACTGGTTTTTATAATGTTGAATTTTTTGTTGATTTGTGGCCAAAAGATGATTGGAAAAGCGGTCGAACAAAAGGGCAACTTATTGATGCCATGCAAAAAGATCTAGATAAATATCCCGGTATCAACTTTAATTTTTCACAACCAATTATGGATAATGTTGAGGAAGCTGTTAGTGGTGTAAAGGGAAGTTTAGCCGTGAAAATTTATGGGGACGATTTAAATTATATTGAGGATGAAGCTAATAAAGTATATGGCGTCCTAAAAGATATAAAAGGCGTTGAGGACTTGGGAATTATTAAAAACCTAGGTCAGCCTGAGTTACGAATTGAATTGGATCGTCAACGTATGTCAGCGCTAGGTATTAATACTGCTGATTGTAATTCAGTAATAGAAATGGCAATTGGAGGTAAAGCGGCTACCCATTTTTATGAAGGCATCCGTAAGTTTGATGTCCGTATCCGTTTTGATAATAAATATAGGGCTAGTGAACAGGAAATTGGGAATATAAGAGTTCCTTGTATGAGTGGGGCAAAAATCCCCTTAAATGAAATTGCCAAAATTTATACAGTAATGGGACCTCTATTGTTATTTAGAGAAGACAATAAACGTTTTATCGCCATAAAATTTTCAATTCGTGGTCGTGATATGGGTAGCACAATTAATGAAGCGCAATTGAAAGTAAATAAA
The DNA here is from genome assembly GCA_043749245.1 of Bacteroidota bacterium. Classification (GTDB taxonomy): domain Bacteria; phylum Bacteroidota; class Bacteroidia; order B-17B0; family Aurantibacillaceae; genus UBA4416. The sequence goes on from JAYVDU010000105.1 coordinate 6,442, forward strand.
TTGGTTAAGTTAAGAAAAGGTTCTGAAATGACCTGGAACGGGGATTTTGAAAATCAACAAAGAGCAAGTAATCGTTTGGCAATAGTTGTACCAATATGTTTAATTTTGATTTTTCTCATTTTGTTCGGATTGTTTGGAAACAGTATGGATGCAATATTAGTTTTAATTAATGTACCATTCGCTATTATTGGTGGGATTTGGGCTTTATTAATAACTAATATGAATTTCAGTATATCTGCAGGTATTGGTTTCATTGCCTTATTTGGAATTTGCACTCAAAATGTTGTCATTCTTATTTCTGTATTTAAACATAATTTAAATAATAAATTACCAATAATGCAAAGTATTTCGGAAGGTGTACATTCGAGAATTCGACCTGTTGTTATGACTGCTTTAGTAGCACTTATAGGTTTAATGCCTGCTGCTATGAGCACAGGAATTGGAAGCGAAACCAGCAAGCCCTTAGCTATTGTTATTATTGGAGGTTTAGTTACAGCAACTACGTTAACCCTACTTATTTTCCCTATAATATTTTATGTATTTTATAGAAAGAAAATTTAACTAAAACAACTTCATTAAACCTTAACCATAATTCACATCTAAAAATAAATAAACCTAAAAAAACAATCTTATGAAAGCAGAAAAAATTATTATTGCATTATCGCTAGTATTACTAGGAGCTACATCGTGTAAAAAACAAACGGGAGCTGATGGCGCCCAAGGCCCACAAGGTGCTCAAGGACCAGTATTGTCAGGTAATTTAAAGGGGTTTGTAAGTCATTACGACTTAAATAGCGCCAAAATACTATCTGGGTTATCAGGTGATACATTAACCATTGATGGAACAACTTTAATGGCAACCACAGATGCTAGTGGTGCTTATACTTTTAATAATATAACCACGGGATCTTATAATGTAACAGTTAAGCATGCTGGTTTTGGCTCTACTAAAATGCAAAGCATTCAATTTGCAGGAGGTGGGGATACTTATAGAAATGCCTTAATTTCTAAAATACCAAATACAAATGTTGTAGCATTAAATATAGCAACTACTACCACTACAAGCATCAACTATATTGTTACTACAGGTACAATAACGGCTGCGCCCTATCAACAAACAGTACTTTTGTTTTTTGGTAATCCAAACTCAAATACACCATCTTCAGTTACCAGCGCATATTCTAATTCGTATTCAGTTAATATTCCCGCAAATTCGACTACATTTTCCAAAACAATACCAACCTTAGATTTCTATGATGCTAATTATATTTCAGGAAATATTATTGCCGTTGCTTCATATATGGTTGGAGGAAATGTAAATGCCTCCTCGTACGCTGATTTAACAAATAACAAAACTATTTATACTGCTATCAGTTCTTCTCCCGTTATTGCATCCACTATTATTCAGTAAAATGTTCAAAAAAATAAACTCTTAAAGTTTGTTTGAAAACGTTATTCCTTATTCGACTTTCGTGATTTTTTTAGATTTAAAAAAACACGAAAGTCGTTTTTAATTAAAGTACACTCAAAGATTAATCTTGTTTTTAATCAAAACTTGAAATTGACTTTTGAGGGGCGACTGATTAAAAAATAATATTTTATATCATTTTTATCTTAAATATTTTATCTTTGGTTAATCTAATTATAAATATACATAACATGAAAAAAATCTACTTAGTTGTTTTAACTCTTTTTACTTTAAATCAAGCAAATGCCCAAATTAGCTTAACAAAGACTAATAGCGAACCTATCGTTGGCGATAACTACCTGATGAATGCAGTTGATACAACAAATGCCTTACCCATTAATGTTACCGGAGCAGGCGTTACCTGGAATGTAACAGGCATATCTCAATCTGGCGCAGTAGATACAACAAAATATGTGACTTCATCTGCTAATCCTAATTCATCTTCTTACCCTGGTACCACTATCGTTGAGCAACAAGGATCAAATATTTCTTATTTCAAATCAACACCAACACAATATGAGTTGTTAGGCTTAGATGGTGGTAATTTCAAATTAAATTATAATACAAATTCTGCAATCATTGCTGTTTATCCGGTTGGCTTAGGCTATATCAATAACGATATTGGTTCAGGAACTATGACAGCCTCTATTTCAGGTGTTTTTACCAGTACTATTCAAACAGTAGGAGATGGAACAGGAACCTTAAACTTAAATTGTATCACCAGTTTCTCAAATTGCTTACGTGTAAAAATGACACAAAAAATGAATTTTAGTTTAGGGGGTTTTGAATCAGGAACAATTAATCAGGCTACGTACAACTATTACCACAGTTCTTCAAAATCACCTATTTTTACAATCAGCTACTCTCACGTGGTAGGTTCTGGTTCATTTCCATTAGATCAATGGCGAATTAATGTGAAAACAAAAGCCAGTATTATATTAGGTGTTAAAGAAAATTCGGTAAACGATATTATTTTTAAAGCATACCCAAATCCTGCAAACGAAAATGTAAACATTCATTTTGTATTAACACAAGCAGAATCTTACACCATTGATGTTTTAAATAATTTGGGACAAGTTATAAAAACCCTTTACAAACCAAACTTAGCACCGGGTATGTATAGCGAAGTAATTGACATTAAGGGCTTAACCGCTGGTATATATACCGTTAAAGTAAATGGAAACCACGCACAAGGGACTCAAAAATTAATTATTGAGTAAGCTTAAACCCTATAGAAAAAAAACTCCCTCGTTGTTTTAACATGGGAGTTTTTTTAAGTAAATTAAAACCGCGTTCCTTCATTAAAACTCAGGTTTTTAATTGGTTAATCAAGTACAGTTAGGCTTATTCGAAATATTCCTTCATGCGGTCAAAAAATCCTTTTTCCTTACGGTTAGGGTTTGGCGCAAAGTTCTTAGAGTCTTTTAAGTTCTCCAGTATTTTTTTCTCTTCGGCTGTCAATGTTTGCGGTGTCCATACATTAATGTTCACTAACAAATCACCCGTACCGTAAGAGTTCACGTCTGGTAAGCCCTTGCCTTTTAAGCGCAATACTTTACCACTTTGTGTACCTGGTTCTATTTTAATTTTCACTTTGGCATCAACCGTTGGTATTTCTATGCTGGTTCCTAAAGTGGCGTCAGCAAAGCTCACGTAGCCATCGTAAAATAAATTACTACCATCGCGTTTCAATTCTGGATGCTCTTCTTCTTCAATATGCACTAATAAATCGCCATTAATGCCGCCACGTGGTGCTGCATTACCTTTGCCACCAACCGATAGTTGCATTCCTTCTGCTACACCTGCAGGTATATTAATAGTAATTACTTCTTCTGCTCTTATGATGCCATCACCGTTGCAAGTGTTACATTTGTCTTTAACAGTTTTACCTTCGCCATTACATCCACTACAGGTAGTTTGTGTTTGCATGGCACCTAAAAAGGTTTGTTGGGTTCTAACTTGAACTCCCGATCCATTACACAATTTACAGGTATCAAATTGCCCGTTTTTAGCCCCAGACCCTTTGCAGGTTCCACAACTCACAAACTTATTTACTTTTAATTTTTTTTCAGCTCCTTTAGCAACTTCTTGTAAATTCAACTTCACTTTAATGCGTAAGTTAGATCCACGTACCACACGGCGACCACCGCCACCACGAGATCCTCCACCAAAACCGCCACCTCCAAATATATCTCCAAACTGACTAAAGATATCGTCCATATTCATGCCGCCACCATAGCCGCCACCACCGCCTTGCGAAGCACCTCCAACACCGGCATGTCCAAATTGATTGTAGCGTTGGCGTTTTTCAGAATTACTTAATATTTCGTAAGCTTCGGCAGCTTCTTTAAATTTGTCTTCAGCACCTTTATCATCAGGGTTTTTATCAGGATGAAATTTAATAGCCAGTTTACGATAGGCTTTTTTAATTTCATCGTCACTGGCACTTTTACTTACTCCTAAAATTTCGTAATAATCTCGTTTGCTCATGGCTCGTTGTTTGTTTTATAATGTGCTGATAAAGCATACAAAACACTAATCGCTAAGGCGCTTAATGATTAGTGTTTTGGTATAGTGTGTTTTGTTGGATGTTTGATTGAATTAGGTTCCAATTACTACTTTTGCAAAGCGAATAACCTTATCACCTAATTTATACCCTTTTTCGATATCGTCAATTACTTTCCCTTTCATATCATCGCTTGGCGCAGGAATGTGAGTAATGGCTTCCATGATATCAGCATCAAAAGGTTTTCCAACACTGTCCATCGCTTCTAAACCTTTGCTTATGCAAGTGTTCTTCAACTTATTGTAAATTAACATAATGCCTTCTTTAATAGGCGTTGCATCCGTTACATCCTCATTGGCTTTGATGGCACGTTCAAAATCATCAATGGTTGGGATGATGGCTTTAAGTACATCTTCACCAGCCGAACGAATAATGTCAGATTTTTCTTTGATGGTACGCTTGCGGTAATTATCAAATTCGGAGTATAAACGTAAGTACTTATCGTTTAACTCTGCAATTTTAGCTTCGTAATTAAGGGGTGTAGGCTCATTATCTATATGAGATTCTTTTTCAAATTCGTTAGCAGATTCAATTTCTGCATCAGTAACTGAACCATTCGTGTCTAATATTTCATCTTCAGATGAATCAATCGGGTCTTTTTCGTTGTTTTGCATAGTAAAAATTTTGGCAAATGTAAGTAAACAATATGTTTGCCAATCATAAAAACCCGAAAAATTGTCAGTTTTTAATGAATTTGAACTCGGTTCTGCGGTTATATTCCTGCTCTTTGTCAGAACAGGTTATGCCATTGGCACAGTGGTTCCTAATTTCCGATTCTCCTTTACCGATAGCCTGAAGTCTGGTTTTCGGAATCCCCTTGCTTACTAAATAGTCAATCACCGCGTTGGAGCGCGTTTGAGAGAGTTTTAAGTTACTGGCATCGTCGCCCTGAGCATCGGTATGTGAAATAACCTGAAGTTGTATCGTTGGGTTTGCGTTTAAAATGACTAATACCTTATCAAGCGCAATTTCCGATTCGGTTAATACGGCATATTTCCCAAGTTCATAATATATGTTTTCGTTTATGGTTAAGTCTTTTTTACCGGTGGCATTAAATTTTTTATACTTCATGGTGATATCGTCTTCATCTTCCAGTTCGGTTAATTTAATAACATCTTGATTAAGTAATTTATATTCGAAATTACCAGTCTTTTCATTCTTCTTAAATTCCGATACAATTTCGCCAGTTTGCTTGGCTAAGTATACTTTTGGGCTACTTTTTACTTTAGCTGTTTGCTCAATTCGGATACTCAGGTTTTGAGTAGTATCGATTTGCTTAAACACAAAGTCGCCATAATTATCGGTGGCGGTTGTTTTAATAGTATCAACATTACTTTTAATTAAGTACACCTTATGCTCCGTTAAAGGGACTTTACTTTTTTCGCCCCCTAATAATTTACCCGAAATATCAGCGGTAGAGTATGCTGCATTTACTTTACAAACGTTTTGAAATGTGCTTTCCAAAACTTCAAAACTATTGGTTTCCAAATACAAGCGTCCTTTAGGATTTACCAAAAACAGGGTAGGGGTTTCGGTTACTTTAAAGGCTAATACGGCTTTATCTTTCAATTCACCGGTAGCTAAGTAATTGTTTTTTTTACCCGAAAATTTAGATTTAGTAAAGTTAGTTTGAGAAAGTAGGGCTTTCCATTTTGCCGTATCTTTTTCTAAACAGATGGTGGCATATTCAATATCACTCGCTCCTTTACAAGCGTTGTTTTGGTATTTATTTAAAATACGTTCTATCTCATTATTAAAGGCAATTAATTCTTTAGGAGTAGATGTGGGCGAATAAAAATATACTAACACAAAACGATCAGTCATATTTTTTCCATTTGGTAAATCCAAATTAACCAGTTTATTACTGATATTAAAAAGTGCTACTTTCGAAAATGGAATACGCTCACCAACCCTTAGTTTAGTAGCTTTTTGAGCATATACACTGATGTTGCATAAAATAAAGAATGCTAGAATTGTCTGTTTCATTTTTTAGTAAATTTAAATTCAGTTCGTCTATTGTATTCATGTTCTTTATCCGAACAATCTATATTATTAAAACATCGGTTTCTAATTTGTGTTTCGCCTTTCCCTTCTGCCTTCAGGCGTTCTTTTGCAATGCCTTTTGATGCTAAATAATTCACAACTTCTTCCGAGCGCTTAATTGATAACTTCAAATTGGTTGCTTCGTCTCCTTGCGCATCTGTATGAGACGTTACCAATATATTAAATTGCGCATAGTTTTGCAAAACAATCATCATTTTATTTAATAAATCTTTGGAGCTTTGCGTTAATTTGGATTCTCCTAATTCATAAAATAAATTCTCGGTTACCACAAAGTCTTTCAGGTCTTTTTTATCTAAGGGTTTTAATTTAAGTGAAATGTCTTCTTCTACATAAATATCGGGTAGTTTAATAAGATCTATTTTTAAGATGCGATACTCAAAACCTCTGTCTGTTGATTTAAAATTTCCTATTTTTCTTCCCGATTGTGTTGATAATACGACAAAGTTGATTGTTGGATTTTTTTCGTTAACAATTATGATATAGTCCTGATTAAGATGTGGAAGCAAGGCGTCAAAATCGCCATATTTATCAGTCATTGTTTTTAAAATGGTATCACTCTTATCTCCACCCAATACTAAAACCGGTTTAAAAGCATAAGGATTAGTGGTTTTATCTTTATTTTCAGTTAAAATTTGTAATCTCAAAAATTTAGATGGAACGATTAGCCCTCCGCAATCAATATCAGAAATTTGTTCAACAGATTTTGCAAAGCCACATAATTCATTTTTTTCGTTATAAATAACTATGATTGGGAAATCTGCCGATGTGAGGTTAAAGGCTTTGAAATCGGACTTATTAGGAGATTCAAATATTTGTGTAGGTATTTTAGAAGGAAAATTCCCACTTGCTTTTTTAATTAATTGACCTGTAAAATAAATAGGGAATATCGTTATAGGCGTATTATTAAAAATAAAACCACAACCGTTATACATCACCTCGGCCATTGGTTCAGATATAATATCGTAAAATAAAAAGGCTTTTTTTTCGGGCTTTAAGAAATTGTATGACTCAACCTTATTACTTTTATTTTTATAATTGTACTGTGTGAGTGGTAACGTATTTTGGAAAACAAGGGATTGGGCTGACAGGAAAATACTTATAAAAGTAAAAATAAAAACACCTTTTAATTTGTTCATTAAAATTTCTTTTTAATTATTCGGCTTGGTAAAACTTTAATACGGTACGTCTGTTTACTTCGTTTTCAGCCTCAGAGCAAGTTACACCATCTTTACATTTATTTAAAGGTTCTGCTTCTCCCTTTCCAATAGCTTTAAGACGGGTTTTAATTATGCCTTTGCTTACCAAATAATTAGAGATGGCTGTTGCTCTTTTAATAGAAAGATCTGTATTTGCTTTAGCATCACCTGCACAATCCGTATGAGAAATAATTTCTAAACTAGTTTTAGGATTTGATTTTAATTTAATGATAATGGCATCTAACTTAGCGGTGATATCTTTAGTTAAACTAGTTCCAGTAATTTTATGAAGGTCTTCCGAAATTGTTATACCCGTTAATTCATTAGTTGATTTAGCAGGAGTTAGTTCTTTTAATGGCTTTAAGTAAACCATTTCTACATCCAATAACTTGTATTCAAAGCCTGTTGAATTTGTTTTACAAGAAGCTAAAATTTCACCGTTTTCGGATGCTATAAATAACTTTTGATCTTCTGAAATTTGACTATTTAAAGGAATGTTTAATATCAGATTTTGAGATGTATTAATATTATTTATTGAGAATACACCAGCATCATTTGTAGAAACTTTTTGAATTGTATCTCGTTTATCATTTAAAATATACACCGGACTATTCTTTAGAGGATTTACATTATCTCCTATAAAAAACTTACCTGAAATACGAGTTTGAGCAACGCCATTGGATAAGGTGTTTTTTCGCTCATCTAAATAACCCATAATGGTTCTCACATCTGGATTAATAAAAATAATTTTACCAAACTCATCAATCAGGAAACTCGAGGGCGTTTGTGTTAGTTTATATGATTTCACAAAATAATCCTGATAGCCTTTTAAAGCAATACAATTATTTAATTTTAATAAATTGTATTTTATAAGATCCTGTCCCCAACTAATAATGTCGCTTTGTAACGCAACTGATACCATATCAAAACCATCAAAAATTTTATATTCCGAAGTACCATATCGCTTGTATAATTTAGCATATTTAAATAAATCTTCTTGAGAGGAAGATACAGACGATGACCAAAAGAAAACAAGCACTACTTTATTATTATAAGGAAATACAAAACTTTGCTCACTATTTTTAGAAGTTGGTAATACCAAATTAGGTGCTTTATCGCCAACCATTAATCCTGCACCATTTTGAGCATAGGTATTTGTAAAAATACTAACTACTAAAGTAATAAATAATAAATGCTTACCTATCATAATTTTATTTTAAAAATGATTCAATTGTTTTAGTTAAAGCTTCTTCTCTTAGTCCTTTTGCTACGATAATTCCATTACCATCAATTAAAAAATTAGTAGGAATGGCGCTAATACCATATTTTTGCGCAACAGCATTATTCCAAAATTGTAAATCACTTACGTGATAAGGCCAAATTAAACCATCTTTTTCAATAGCTTTAGTCCAAGAATCCGCATTATTATCTAACGATACACTCAATACTTCAAACCCGTTAGCGTTTTTAAATGTTAATGCATGAAACTTGTTATAAGCAATAACTACATTCGGATTTTCATGTCTGCAAGGCCCGCACCAGCTCGCCCAAAAATCAATTAATACCATTTTACCTTTTAAGGAAGATAATTTAATGGCTTCTCCTTTAGGGTTATTTTGAGAAAACTCAGGTGCTTTATTACCTAAGTTCAACCCTTCGGGAACTGTTAACGTTGAAACTGGCTCAGTTTTAGTACTTGCTGTAGTTTCCTTTTTGCTTTTGCAAGACAGTAAAAAAGAAATTAGTATTAATACATAAACTATAACTTGTATTTTTTTCATTATGCGTTTTTTCTAATGATTTCGGCTCCTATGGCGTTTAAGCGGCCATCAATATTTTGGTAACCTCTATCAATTTGATTGATATTAAAAATTGTACTCTTTCCTTTTGCGCTCATAGCAGCAATTAATAAAGCAACGCCTGCTCTGATATCGGGTGATGCCATTTGTATGGCACGTAATTGTACTTTTCTATCAAGCCCCATTACCGTAGCACGGTGTGGATCGCACAAAATAATTTGAGCGCCCATGTCTATTAATTTATCGACGAAGAACAAACGGCTCTCGAACATTTTTTGGTGTATTAAAATATTACCACGAGCTTGAGTCGCAGTTACAAGCATAATGCTTAATAAATCGGGCGTAAAGCCCGGCCATATAGCATCCGAAACCGTTAGCATAGATCCATCAATAAAAGAATCTATTTCGTAATGCTCTTGAGAAGGAATATAAATATCATCTCCACGACGCTCCATTTGAATTCCTAAACGAGAAAATACACGAGGAATACAACCTAAGTTATCGTAAGACACATCTTTGATTGTGATCTCTGATTGAGTCATGGCAGCCAACCCGATAAAAGATCCAATCTCAATCATATCAGGTAAAATGCGATGCGTTGTTCCTTTTAAAGTCGCTACACCTTCAATGGTTAATAGATTCGAACCTACACCAGAAATTTTTGCACCCATACGATTCAACATCTTACATAGTTGTTGTAAGTATGGTTCGCAAGCGGCATTGTATATGGTTGTTGTTCCTTCTGCCAAAACAGCAGCCATCACAATATTAGCGGTTCCTGTAACAGATGCTTCATCTAATAACATGTAAGCGCCTTTTAACTTTTCGGCTGTTACTTTAAAGTTTTCTGTTTCGCTATCATAAACAAATTGTGCGCCTAAGTTTTCAAAACCAATAAAGTGCGTATCCATTCGTCTACGACCAATTTTGTCTCCACCCGGCTTTGGCATGTATGCTCTGCCGAAGCGAGCTAACATAGGGCCAATAATCATGGTAGAGCCACGTAAGCCACCACCTTTTTTCTTAAATTCGTCCGATGCTAAATAATCTACATGTATATCGTCCGATTGAAAAGTGTATTCTTCATGCCCCGTTTTTTCAACTTTAACGCCTAAGTCTTTTAATAAATCAATTAGTTTATTAATATCAACAATGTCTGGAATGTTACTAATAACAATCTTTTCGGAAGTTAATAATACAGCGCATAAAATTTGCAGTGCTTCATTTTTAGCACCTTGTGGTATAATATCACCTTTGAGTTGTTTGCCTCCTGTTACTTCAAAAATTGCCATAAATTATACTGATGGTCTGTTATTATTAGAGCCGCCATTACTGCGGTGCTTGTTTTTATTGTTTTTGTTTTTGTTTTTATTAAAACGATGCTTGCCGCCGCTACCGCCGCCTTCGCTTCTCGAAACGGTAATAGGCATTTGATTATTATGCGTTTTATTTTTAAGTTCGTTAACGTGTGTCAACACAACGCCTTCATCAATCACTAATTCATTATTAGTCATTTCTTTGAACTGTTTAAAAATGATATCATCCGTTACCGAATCTTTATTCCAGTTAACGTATGATTTTTTTAAGTGATTGGCTATAAGCCTTGTTAATTCTTTCTTTTCAGGACCTTCTTCGTATGTTTTAGCCACATCTATAATACGCTCAATGGTTTTACCATAATGCTTGTACTTGATTTTAGAAGCAGGGTAGGGCACTACTAAAGGTTTAGTTGTAAAGGTTTCTGCGCTTGGGCGCGGATAAGGCGAATCTACATCTAATTTGAATTTAGAAATCAAAAATAAATGATCCCATAATTTATGCGTAAAGTCAGCGATGTCGCGCAAATGCGGATTCAATTGACCCATGATTTGAATGATGGCTCGTGCGCATTTATTACGTTCGTCTCTATCTTCAATCGTTATGCAATGATCAATCATTACTTGTATGTTTCTACCGTATTCAGGTATCTCTAAATGGGGTAGTTGTGTGTTATATTCCATCATGTGTTTAAACGTTAAATATACAAAATAAAAAGCAGTTGTTTATGACCTAATGTAGAGATATTAGTGCTTATATGTTAATAACGTTTAAGAGAAAAATCATATAATTAATTATTAGTTTCAGGCTTTTACACTAAAAAAATAACTTATTTTGAAATTAATGTTGTGCGGTTTATCAGTAATAGCTGATGGTTTGGGTTTCCTCACCAACGCCATCATCTTTTTAACTTTCTTTTTGCATAATACTTCCACTTACTTCGACTCCGCGCGTTAACAGCAGCTAAGTAGGGTTTCCTCATAAACTCAGTCACCTTTTAACCTTCTTTTTGCTTGATCAAAAAGAAGCAATCACGCCGAGGCGTGACAAGCTAATTCGCCAAATCCGTTTTTATTAACGTTTTGTGGGTATCCGCTTGACACATATTGATTTTTGTTGATTTATTGGGCTTTTAACTTTTAGTTTCATAGATGGGTTTATGAAGTATAGCTTGCCGTAA
>JAYVDU010000106.1:0-6277 GCA_043749245.1 Bacteroidota bacterium
TCCTCCCTCTCGTCCAAACCCACTCTCTTTATATCCTCCAAATGGAGAAGTTGGATCAAACTTATTATAGGTATTGGCCCAAACCACGCCGGCGCGCAATTTCGAGGTCATGTTAAAAATACGAGACCCTTTATCTGTCCAAACACCAGCACTTAACCCGTAAGGAATATTATTCGCTTTTTCAATCACTTCTTCAATCGTTCTAAATGTTTGAATGGCTAATACAGGTCCAAAAATTTCTTCTTGAGAAATACGATGAGATTGTGACGTGTTTAAAAATAAGGTTGGGCGAACAAAGAATCCTTTTTTAGGAATCGAGCAAGAGCTTTGATAAATCTCAGCTCCATCGTTTACACCAATTTTTAAATACTCATTAATTTTATTCAATTGCATTTTAGAATTGATGGCACCAATGTCTGTATTCTTATCCAATGGGTCACCAACGATTAATGTTTCTAATCTGTCTTTTAATTTACGAATCACTTCTTCTGCTACGCTTTCTTGCACAAATAAACGAGAGCCTGCACAACACACATGTCCTTGATTAAAGAATATGCCGTTCACAATGCCTTCTACGGCTTGGTTTATAGGAGCATCTTCAAAAATAATATTCGCTGCTTTACCGCCAAGTTCTAATGTTAATTTTTTGTCCGTACCTGCTACTGCTTTCTGTATCCACTTACCAACGTTAGTACTTCCAGTAAACGCAATTTTATTAATGTCTTTATGATTTACCATCGCTGCGCCAACAGGGCCGTGACCAGTAATGATATTCACAACGCCATCAGGTAAGCCACTTTCCTGTATAATCTCCGCTAATTTTAAAGCTGTTAAAGAGGTTGTTTCTGCTGGCTTTAATACAACGGTATTACCTGTTGCTAAGGCTGGTGCAATTTTCCAAGCAGCCATTAATAACGGGAAATTCCAGGGAATAACTTGTCCCGCAACACCTAACGATTGTGGTTTACGATTAGGAAACGCATATTCTAATTTATCAGCCCAACCTGCATAATAGAAAAAATGATTCGCTGCTAAAGGCACATCGATATCGCGACTTTCGCGAATAGATTTTCCGCCATCCATGGTTTCAATCACTGATAATTCACGAGCACGCTCTTGAATTAAACGCGCAATACGAAAAATATATTTAGCACGTTCTTTAGCGGGCATCTTACTCCATGTTTTATCATAAGCCGTGCGAGCTGATTTTACTGCCAAATCCACATCTTTGTCATTTGCTTCTGCAATGCTCGAAATTTTTTCTTCCGTAGCTGGATTGATCGTGTCAAAATATTTACCTGAATTTGGTTTCACAAATTTACCATTGATAAATAATTCGTATTGTTTTTGCAAACGAATATGATCGGTTGCTTCAGGAGCCGGAGCATATTTCCAATCCGTAAAATAATCTAATTTTTTTATTTCTTTTTTTGCCATTGTGTTATTTGTTTGTTTCTCGCAGATGTCGCTGACTTTCGCAGAATTGAAAAATCTGCGTTCATTTGCGCAATAAGCGGGACATAAATATTAATCTACCGAAATATAATCTTTGCTAAAATAAACGCCGCGTACTTCTTTCTCTAATTGTAAAATAATATCGTTAGCCAAAGAGCTTGCGCCAAAACGGAACCATTTGTTATCTAACCAAGCATTGCCTAATGTTTCGTGTAACATCACTAAATATTGTAAAGCGCCCTTTGCAGTGCTAATACCACCAGCTGGTTTCATACCAACCATGATACCTGTTTTAAAATAATAATCTTTAATAGCATCTAACATAACTAATGTTACAGGCATGGTAGCCGCTACACCAATTTTACCGGTAGATGTTTTAATAAAATCGGCACCTGCATAAATCGCTATATCACTTGCTTTACGCACATTATCTAAAGTAGAAATTTCACCCGTTTCAAAAATAACTTTTAAGCGAGCGTTGTATTTATGCGCTAAATCCTTAATAGCAGCGATTTCGTCAAACACAAAATTGTAATTGCCTTTTAAGAATTCACCGCGACTAATTACCATATCGATTTCATCAGCACCATTATCTAAAGCAAACTTGGTATCTAATAATTTTATTTGCATGGTAGAATTTCCACTTGGAAATGCGGTTGATACAGAAGCTACTTTAACCGAACTTCCTTTTAAAGCATCTTTAGCTGTTTTTACCATTGTTGGGTATACACAAACTGCCGCCGTACTTGGCAAATCGGGCAAGGCTAAATGTGGGCGCATTGCTTTATAACACATTTGCTTCACTTTTCCTTCCGTATCTTTTCCTTCAAGTGTTGTTAAATCAATCATGTTAAGCGCTAGTTTTAAACCTTGCACTTTTGTTCCTTTTTTAATACTGCGCGTGTTAAAACGAGCAACCCTTTCTTCGATTCCAACTTGATCGATGGTAGGGCTATTTCTAAAATCGTACGACATAATTGTGTTATTATAACAAATGTTAATTCAACCAAAAGTAAGATAAATTATTGTACTTTTTCATCCTAAATTAAAACAAATTAACAGTACATTTAGTCACACAAAAAATAGTTTTTTAGTATTAAAAATGGAACAACCCTCTCATCCTAAAAAATGGAAATTTGCCTTATTAGTTTGGTGCTTTATTTATCCTATGATTACATTGTTATCAACCATCTTAATTCCTTTAATGGCTGAACTTTCGGTGCCTTTAAGAACACTTGTGCTTAGCTTAATTTTAGTTCCGGCAATGGCATTTTTTTATATTCCATTTATTAATAAACAATTTTTTAATTGGTTACGTAAATAAGTTATTAATCCTTGAATTTATCCAACAACATATCGTCTCATCAAAACGAATTAGTATCTACTACTGATAAGGAAAATAAACTATCGCATAAAGGCTTAGTTATATGGATGACGGGATTATCAGGCAGTGGCAAAACGACTTTGGCATATCATCTCGAAAAAAAATTATTTGATGAAGGTATACTAACTAAAGTGTTGGATGGTGATGTGCTGCGATTAGGCATCAATAAAGACTTAGGATTTTCTCTTGAAGGTCGTTACGAAAACATACGCCGAACAGCTGAATTAGCGAAGCAATTAGCAAGCTGTGGCGTTGTTGTTATTTGTAGTTTAATTACTCCTACAAACGCATTAAGAACACTTGCGGAAAACATTATCGGGCAAGAACATTTTATATTGTATTATATATCAACCCCATTAACTGTATGTGAAAAACGAGATGTGAAAGGACACTATGCAAAGGCAAGAACTGGCGAAATACCAAATTTTACAGGCATTTCTAACCCATTCGAAAATCCAACCTCAGCAATATTTAGTTTAGATACCTCTGAACTAACTATCCACAAGAGTGTTACGATATTGTTTGACGATATTTTTCCACTCATTACAATTTAAAAACACCAAGCTAATATGGAAAAATTAAATAATTTAATTAACGAATTAGAACAACATATTTTGTTTTTAGATAAAACAAATGCTGCTGTTTCTAAAGCTTCTGTGGGATGGCATATTGAGCATAGTTTAAAAGTATTAACTCAAATAATAGATGCCGTTGAAAAGTCTGACCCTCATTTATATAAATGGCGTTTCAATTTAATGGGAACATTAATTTTAGGCCTCAGTAAAATCCCCAGAGGAAAAGCGAAGGCTCCTAAAACAGTTGTTCCTGAAGGGAATATAACTAGTGACACATTAAAACATCACATTGATAAAACACGATTAATGCTTAAAAAAATAGAAAATTTACACCCTAATAGTTTTTTTAAACATCCTTATTTTGGCGATTTAAATTTAAAGCCAACTAAAAAGTTTCTGGGCATCCATACCAATCATCATCTTAAAATTATTAAAGATATTATTAAATAAATTATGTTTGCAATCTGCGATAAATTCATACAAAAAAACAAACTAAAACCTCATCGCAAAGTGTTTAGTAATTATACGTTTTCTTGTTTTGACGAAGTCGAAAATATACCCCAAAGCGAATGGAATGAGGCAACTAACAAAAATAATATTTTTTTATCCTACTCTTATTTAAGCGTCGTTCATAACCAACAAACGGCTAATTTTAGATTTAGATATGTGATTGTATACAATCGCAAAAAGCCAATGGGCGTTGTTTACTTTCAGATTAATGATTTTTCTGCTTCTTTGTTTGGTGAGTTAATAGATAAACAAATTACAGAATTAAAGAGCAAACGGGCTTCCATATTTCAACGCTATATAGAGCATAACGAGGATGAAACCATTATGCGCTTAGTAACCTGTGGCAATAATTTCATTAGTGGCGAACATGGTTTTTATTTTAATGTTAATGATAAAAAAACAACTTTCAAGATTTTAGAAAACATCATTGATTGTGTGGCTCGTGCAGAAAAATTAAGAGGTAAAATATCAGCTATCTTAGTAAAAGATTTTTATGAAGAAGGCTTTGGAGATAAGGATTGCTGGTATTGTACGCGATTTGTGCATTTTAATGTAGAGCCAAATATGATTGTAGATTTGCCAAAAAATCTACAATCATTATCAGATTACTTTGGGTTATTTTCTAAAAAATACCGTAATCGCGCAAAACATATTTTACAAGCCAGTGCTCCTCTTACAAAAAAACGATTAACCGTTGCTGAAATCATTAAGCTAAGCGATGTTTTGTATAGCCTATATTTACTGGTATATCACCAAGCTAAATTCAAATTGGGTCAATTAGAAAAAGATTATTTTAAAAATGTAGCTGAACGTTTTGCTTCTGATTTTTATATAGATGCTTGGTTTAAGGATAATGAATTAGTGTCATTTGCATCAGGATTTTATTTGCCAAATGAAATTGAAGCACACTACATAGGTTTTGATTATGCGCTAAACAAGGAGTTTGAGTTGTATCAAACTATTTTATATAGCTATATCGAAGAAGCCATTCGAATTAAAAAAGAACGTATTAATTTAGGTCGAACTGCCTCGGAAATAAAAACAACGGTTGGCGCAAAACCTCATGAGTTACTTTGTTATATTAAACCACAAAATACCGTATCAAAATTAATACTGAAGCCATTTATGCAATTTTTACAACCTAGCGAATGGGTGCCTCGCAATCCCTTTAAAGAAGGGGAGATATAAGAGTTTATCCCTTAAAGGATTTTAATTCTTCTAAAGAAATATCAAATGTTTTAGCGTAAACCAATAGTTTCTCATCGGTTAATGTTGCAAAGACAGATGGATTGAAATGACGCTTGATGGTCATTTTCCAAAAGCCCGTGTAACCCGACAATACCATCAAGTCCATTAATTTTTTTTCCATAAAATAATAGATAGGGCTTTTTTCGCCTGATTTTACAAGGGCCGCCGCTTCTTGTACGCGTTCGTTGATGTCATCCCACGCATTATCTAAGGCTTGTTTTTTAACCTCCCAACCTTTACTTAAATCGGTAGTGTATTTACCCTCCGAGTCTTTTACATAACACAGGTCTCTTGTAACACCTTCTAATGCTGAATGATCTTGGGGTAAATCTTCTTTTTTCATTTTAACAAACTGTTAATAAGCAGTAAGCATAGGTAAATCGGGCACTTTCAGGCACCATTAGTAAAATGGTTTCGCCTTTTTTTAGTCTTCCTGAATTGAGTATTTCTTCAATCATTAATACTATAGATGCCGAACCAATATTACCAATTTGAGAAAGATTTGTAAACCATTTTTCAGCTGGAATATTAAGTCCTACCCTCGTTAATTCATCTGCTATTTTTTTTCGGAAAAACTCTGATGATAAATGTGGTAAAAAATGAGTGATACTATTTAAATCAAAATTCCTTTTTTTAATAATTTCTTGTAAGTAGCGCACGCCAACGGGCACAATCTCTCTACCCAACAACTTCGTGTCTTGCTTAAACGAAAATACTGATTTTAATAACCATTGTTCGGGTGTAAAATCTCTCCAACCAGTTGTTGAACCATCTTCGTTTTTTTCGGCAGCCACATACATGCAGGTGTCTAATTCATTGGCAAACGATTTAATGTCGAGCCACTCGATTTTTAATGATACCCCTTTAGTGTTAGGTTTATCTTGTAATAATAGTGCGCCGGCACCATCAGAAAGCATCCATCGTAAAAAATCTTTTTCAAAGGCAATAATTGGATGTTGCTCTAATTCAGCTAAGCGAGCCGTTTCGTTTTCGAAATGATGCGCTTGCATAAATGTTGAGAGTTTTTCGGAACCCGTACATACTGCATTGGTTGTGTTTCCTGCCAATATGGAGGTGTAACCAAACTTAATGGCCTGCATGCTTG
>JAYVDU010000107.1:0-1802 GCA_043749245.1 Bacteroidota bacterium
TTAGAAGAAACTCTTACAAAACTACCTGATACAAAGAAATCTGAATTATATAAGCTATTACCAATTAAAATGCAAGACGGGGTATAGTGGATGGATACCAAGCAAAAGAAAAGAAAAAATAAAATTATTGAGCGAACTCTAATGAAATCAGATAGTTATTCACTATTTATTCAAAACGACCTTAAGTTTCAAAAAACTTTATCTAATATTACGTAGCTTATAAAACTAAAAAACAACAACATATTATGTCATTTATCCATTCTATAGTAGCTCGTCAAATATTAGATTCTCGCGGAAATCCAACGATTGAAGTAGATGTGATAACCGATCAAGGTATATTAGGCAGAGCAGCTGTACCATCAGGGGCATCAACAGGCATGCACGAAGCCGTTGAGTTGCGTGATAATGATAAAACTCAGTATTTAGGAAAAGGTGTTTTACGTGCCGTGAATAATGTAAACACAGTTATTGCAGAGCGTTTAAAAGGCTTGTACATTTATGATCAGACAGAGTTGGACAGAACGATGATTGAATTGGATGGAACACCAAACAAAGGAAATTTAGGCGCTAATGCAATATTAGGTGTTTCTTTGGCTGCTGCCAGAGCTGCTTCTGAGGCTTTAGGACAACCTCTGTATCGTTATATAGGTGGTGTAAATGCTAATTTATTACCAATTCCAATGATGAACATTTTAAATGGTGGTTCACATGCAGATAATGGAATCGATTTTCAAGAGTTTATGATTATGCCTATTGGCGCAAGCAGTTTTAGCGAAGGCTTACGAATGGGAACTGAAATTTTTCATCATTTAAAAGCAGTGCTTAAATCTCAGGGCTTAGCAACCAATGTAGGTGATGAAGGTGGATTTGCACCTAACTTTAAAAATAACGAAGAGGCTATAAAGGCAGTAATGCAGGCTATTGATAAAGCAGGCTACAAAGCTGGAGAAGATATTTACATTGCTATGGATGCGGCTTCTTCGGAGTTTTATAATACCGAAGAAAAAGTATATCATTTCAAAAAATCAACAGGCGATAAATTAACCTCGGCTCAAATGGTTGATTTTTGGGCTGATTGGAGAAAAAAATATCCTATCATTTCTATTGAAGATGGTTTTGCGGAAGAAGATTGGGATGGTTGGAAATTAATGACCGATAAATTAGGCGCTACTACACAATTAGTAGGTGATGATTTATTTGTAACAAACGTTGATTTCTTATCTAAAGGAATTAAAATGGGTGTAGCAAATTCCATCTTAGTAAAAGTAAATCAGATAGGTACATTAACCGAAACGATTAATGCCGTTCAAATGGCGCAAACAAATAGTTATACGTCGGTAATGAGCCACCGTAGCGGAGAAACAGAAGATACAACCATTGCCGATTTAGCAGTTGCATTAAGTTGCGGGCAAATTAAAACGGGATCAGCATCTCGTAGCGACCGGATAGCTAAGTACAACCAATTATTACGTATTGAAGAACAATTAGGCAACAATGCAAGATATTTAGGAAAAGACTTTAAGTTCATTGGAAAATAATAAGTTGTAGGTTGGAGGCAATGCCGTTAAACCTTAAAGGTTTTCAAAACGTTTAAGGTTTTTCTTTTTCTCTTATAAAACGTACATTCATTGCTAGAAGCTATTTCAGCGACGAAGTAATTCTGGTATAACATTAAAGATCAAATAATTTTTCTCGTTCAATAAAATTTATTTTTACATCTTGCAAACTGGTTTCAGTGATGCGAATGATATAGTGTTGTACTGATTTAAAAATACGATATTCAGGAACACAGGGAGTATTGA
>JAYVDU010000108.1:0-18005 GCA_043749245.1 Bacteroidota bacterium
GAAAACTCGAAAACTCGAAAACTCGAAAACTCGAAAACTCGAAAACTCGAAAACTCGAAAACTCGAAAACTCGAAAACTCGAAAACTCGAAAACAATTAAAGGCGCACAAGATACGCCGTAAATTAAATTTTGGATGCCAGAAATTACGCACCGTTACATCGGTTCACAAAAATGCAACACGTATGAAACAATGGATAAAACTGCAAATTGCATAATTTTTTTCCCATTCTGTAAAAACAATCCTACTGCTTTTATTAAAATGAGCGTTTCGGCACAGTTTTAAACGGATTCACGAGGTTGCATCACGATAAAAGTATTTTGAGACTTTTAAGGGCAAGATGTGTTTTTGTAATGACAAAAACTTTCTCTTGCCTCACTGCTTTGGCGTGAGGATAAAAATGGTCGCAACTCTCATTTTTTTAAAAGGCATTGCATGGATGGTAGCGCCGTGAAGGTGGTTGAAAAGAAGCAACGGACGAAAGACAACAGGACAAAGAAAGTGGAACTGCGATTGACGGAAGCTGAATACGTGATGCTTGTTGAAAACGCGAAGGAACATAAAACGGTATCCGATTTTATCCGGCAGTGCTGTTTGGATAAGCGCAACAAAAAATTAGAGAAAACGAAAGCGTTTACTCAAGCGGTTCGAGAACTGACTATTGAAATCAACGCCATCGGCAAAAATATTAATCAAATTGCCCGATACACGAATTTATTATTAGAGCAGCGCGTCAAATTTGATTCCCTCGCGCAGTTCAATCCCATTATTACCGCGTACACGTCAACGCTTTTGAAGGTTGAACAAACGCTCAAAAAAGTATTAAACAGTTAAATTCATAAGCATTCATACGTATGACAATTATTTTTGGCAATCAGAAGGGTGGGGTAGGGAAGACATCACTTTCCATTTTATTCGCGAATTATTTAATCGCGCTTGGGAAAAAAGTGCTGCTCATCGAAATGGATATTCAGCAGTCAGCGACATCGACGCGCAAAAGAGAATTAGAACTGATGGGTGAAAATACCAAACCAAAACCGTATGAAATCCTTTTTTCTAAACTGAGCGATTATCCAAAAATTGCTGAAAAACTCAAAAATGCGAACATCCATGTTGTGATTGATTTACCTGGAAAGATGGATGATCCGCACTTGTTGCCGATTTTAAAAAATGGCGACTTAATTGTCTGTCCATTCGATTACGATATTCGCTCTTTCACCAGTACAGCCACTTTCGCATCTGTCATCAAAAAAATTGATGCAACAAAGCACATTGTTTTCGTACCCAACCGAATTAAAGTGATGAACTACGAACTGCGCGATGAAGTAAACGCCACCTTAGGAAAAATGGGATTAGTGACGGACGCAGTGAGTGATAGAGCTGCCATTAAAAGAATCAGCACGTTCGAGATAACAGAAGAACAAAAAGCGATTGTAGGAAAGGTATTTGATTCCATCATTGAGCAGTATAAAATATAAAAACATGGTACTCGAAACAGATGATTTAGTGAATGACCTGATGAGTATTTTAAAGCCGACGCAGTCCATTACGCCGAGTATCAAAGAAGTTATCACTCCGAAGAAAGAAAAAATTACCAATAAAGCGCAACCAATTAAATCAGAGCGTACCGTAAAACTTGAGAGAAAGTTGACACCAAAGGAAGTATCTCACGGATTTTTAGATGGCATTCTTGAATCGGAAAATCCATCACAAAAAGCGAATGTCTATATCAGTCAGGATATTTATGAAATTTTTGTGACACTTAAACGCGCTAAAAAAATCAAAAACGTAACCATTCTTTTAGATTATGCGCTCAAAGATTTTATTAAACGGAATGCTCAAGACATAAAGACGCTGCTCTATGATAGCCAAAATAATGAAATCCTCTAAAGGCTTTTCGGCGGTGTATTACAACGAACACAAAGTGTCGGAGCAAAAAGCCGTCTTACTCGCTGCTGAAAACTTTGACGTGCATACGCTTGGTGCAAAAGCTTTGACGCAATCTGATTATATCAGGTATTTCAAAGAGATAGCCAATCAGAACACGAGAGTACGTTCAAAACAGTTTCACGCCATTATTTCTACTAAGGAAACAACACACAGTGCCGAAGATTTAAAACAGATTGCAGAAGCATACGTGCAGCGCATGGGTTATGGCGATAATCCGTATTTACTGTATTTTCATGCCGATACGGACCACAACCATGTGCATATTGTGAGTAGTAGAGTGAACAAAGCAGGAGAAAAAATAAACGACAGTTTCGAAAAACGGGAATCGTTGCGGCATGTACAAGAAATAATGCAAGCGTTTAATCGGAAGGAACTCGGAAGTAAAAACGCGATTGATGAAGTGTTGCAATACCAATTTTCGACCGAAGCACAGCTTAAATTGCTTTTAGAACAGAAAGGCTTTTTGGTAAAATTGGATGATAGACGCAATTTTATAGTTTTGAAAGAAGGAAAAGAAGCAGGATTAATTTCGCGTCAAGACATCACCGAAAAGATAAAAAATACAAGCAATGATAATCGGGAAAATCAACTCAAAGCTATTTTGCTAAAGTACAAGGAGCAGCCGGAATTAGAAGCATTCCTAAAAGAAAAATTCGGTATTGAGTTTGTATTTCATCGCGCCGAAGGAAATGCGACGCCTTACGGTTACACGCTCATCGACCATGCTAATAAGCAAGTGTTTAAAGGTTCTGAAATTCTAAAATTGTCTGAACTACTCAAAAAGAATGAAGGAAAAACCCCTAACGCGACTGCGATTGAATCACCGCATATCGAAAACTTGGGTAGCCGAAGCGCAGATAAAAACAGCATCGAAGTTTATTTAAACGCCAATGATTTATTTGTTTTTAAAAAAGACGAAGCGATTATTTTAGTTGATAGACCCAATAATGAATCGCACAACGTTACTGATTTAACCTTTCTCGTAGCGCATGC
This sequence comes from Bacteroidota bacterium, assembly GCA_043749245.1. Classification (GTDB taxonomy): domain Bacteria; phylum Bacteroidota; class Bacteroidia; order B-17B0; family Aurantibacillaceae; genus UBA4416. The sequence goes on from JAYVDU010000108.1 coordinate 2,943, forward strand.
TTTTATTGATTTAAAGGACACGGAGAAAATAGAACTCGCCAATACGCTATCACAGGATGTCGCTTTTTCAACAGAAAATAGTTTAGATACGGATACAAAACGCAAGAAGAATACGGGAATAAAAAGATAGAAAATTATTTTTTGAAAAGAATTTACCATTCAAAAATAGCGTACCTTTGTAAAAGAATCACCTATAATATGAACAAATTTTTGCCGAAATTTATCCATCTTGCACCTACTATCGGCGGTAGCCGTGAAATAATTATTCATACACAAAAACCGCGTCTTATTGCTGAAGTAACTTATCAACCCAATGGAAAATTACACTTCAAACCCACTGAGTTTTTTGATGCAGCAGACATAGAAACACCGAGATTTTCTGCTTTATTGAATCGCATGAGCGATTGGTATCATTTCACCATTATAAATAAAAATGACGATGCTCACTGAGAAAAAAGAAAATCGTGGCGGTGCGCGAGCTAACGCGGGCGTGAAAGCAAATCCTGCGGTTGGTAAAAGAATTAAAGTAGCGACAACGCTTACGCCACGCCATTACGAGTTAATTCAACAAACGAATAAACCGCTTTCGAAAGTGATTGAAGCGGCATTGAATGTGTATTTTGCGCGTAGCGACAAAGGCGTTGAAATCGAAAACAAAAAATAAAAAAGTATTTTTCGAAAAGAAAAAAACGCATTGAAATGTGGTAAACAATTATACATTTCACGGTTGAAAATGTGGTAAGTGTAGGCACAATTTGTTTAAACTTTTTATTTTAAAAATTTTGTGGCAAATAAATTTATTCTTACTTTTACTCCACGCTTTTAGAGAGGCACGCACAATTAAGTTCACATAAAAATACGAAACACGATGGATAATTTAGATACTATTCCATTTGATGGTAAAAACATTCGCAAAATTTGGCACGAAGAGCAATGATTCTTTTCGGTGATTGATTTTATTTTTACTTTTAAAAATTGTAAGTATGGCAAAGGAACAAATAATTAATGTACAAGGCATAGAAGTTAGAATACTTGTAAAAAATAAGACTGATTATATTTGTTTGACTGACATTGCAAAAAATGCCAGTGAAAGAACAGACATCATTATTAGCAATTGGTTTCGCAATAGAAACACAATTGAGTTTTTAGGACTTTGGGAGCAAATGCACAACCCAAATTTTAATCCCATCGAATTCGATGGGATTAAAAATAAAACAGGTCTTAATAATTTCATTATTACAACAAATGAATGGGTTAGCAAAGTTAATGCCATTGGCATTGAAGCTCGGGCAGGACGTTACGGTGGGACGTATGCACACATGGATATTGCTTTTGAATTTTGCTCTTGGATGAGTCCCGTATTTAAACTATACTTCATCAAGGAGTTTCAACGCATTAAAGCCATTGAAGCAGAACAGAATAAAGAATCCTTAGATTGGAATTTAAAACGCACACTTGCGAAGGTGAACTATCGCGTCCATAGTGATGCTGTAAAAATGCACTTGATTCCGCCTAGAATAGCTAATACTAAACAAGAAGGAATTGTTTATGCCTCAGAAGCCGATGTATTAAACGTATCATTGTTCGGTGTAACAGCAAGACAGTGGCGAGAAGCTAATCCCAATCTCAAAGGCAGTATTAGAGATTATGCAACCGCAGAACAACTTTTAGTGTTGGTCAATTTAGAAAATCTAAATGCCCATTTTATTGCAGAGGGTAAGCCCCAAGCAGAACGTTTAAAAAAGCTCAATGAAATAGCTATCTATCAAATGGAATTATTTGAAGGAACGGCGCATCTGAAAATATTGGAGAATAATGCAAATAGCAAATAACTTAGACTTAATTAAGCCCTATTTTTACTCTACGCCTTTGACGAGGTACGCAAAATTAATTCTCACCTAAAAACATGAGACACGATGGATAATTTAGACGTCATACCTTTTGATGGTAAAGAAATTCGCAAAATCTGGCATGAAGAGCAATGGTTCTTTTCTGTCATTGATGTGATTGAAATTTTAACTGATAGCCCAACGCCTAAACGATATTGGACAGATATAAAAAGCGTGAACCTCAACTGCATACAAGTTGTATGCAGTTGAAAATGATTGCGCAGGATGGACGTGGCCGCTTAACCGATTGTGCTAACACCGAAGGTATTTTACGCATCGTCATGTCCGTTCCTTCGCCCAAAGCAGAACCTTTAAAACTTTGGCTCGCGCAAACGGGTTATGAACGCATACAAGAAACGGAAAACCCGGAACTTGGATTTGAACGCATGAAAGCGGTGTATCGCGCCAAAGGCTATACAGAAGAGTGGATAAAAGAGCGCATGAACTCTATTCAAGCGCGTAATAAATTAACCGATGAATGGAGTAAGCGCGGCGTAAAAGAAGGTCAAGAATTTGGTATTTTAACGGCTATTATTGCCAAAGAAACGTTTGATGTCACGCCGTCAGAGCATAAAAAAATTAAAGGTTTAACCAAGCCGAGTCGGAATCTGCGCGACCACATGACTGATTTAGAACTTGTTCTGATGACGCTGGGTGAAGTTTTAACGCGCACAGAAACCATTAAAGACGATGCACAAGGATTTAACGAAAACGCCAAAACAGCCAAACGGGGCGGTTCAATAGCAGGTAAAGCACGCGTTATGATTGAAGAAGAAACGGGAAAAAAAGTGGTTTCAAAAGAAAACTTTTTGAAAGCGCCGAAGAAAACTGATGAGATTGGAGAGAAGAGTGAGGAGAAAATAGACTAAAGAGATGCGTTTCAGAAATTTTTTTTCAAAAAAATTGCAAAAGAGCTATCCGACTTGGGCGGCTTTTTTTATCTGAGAAAACATATTAATATTTAGATTTGTCATTTTCAATTCTTCTCAACCATTAGCAATTTACAATCAATGCGATATAAAAGTTTATAAGCATAAATTTGTAATTTTTTTTGAAAAAAATTTAGAACAAAATACTTTTTTAAAGTTATCTTAACTAAATATTAATTCTAATATAGTTCATAATTCAATTTATTATTTCTCAAAAATTTAAAAATAAAAAATAAATTTTTCATTGAAATTCAAAACCTCTGAGCATAGATTTGCACCATAACATTTACGATAACTAACACAGGGTTTAAAATTTATTGACACCCTAACAAGAGTAAAATACTATGATTTGGACACTGTTTTTTAAAATAGTAGGCATCGCCTACGCAGCCTATTACACCAGCATTATTATCTTCGACTTAAGCCCACTCAATAAGAAAAATATTGGTATAAACAAAACCACCCCATTCGATGGATTGGTAATTGATACATCTCATTTGAATGGTTTTCCTCCTTCAGGTATTGCGCCGATAAAAGCGAGTACAGTTGTACCGCTTCATACAGCAATGAATGTAAAGCTGCCGTTCGACGATGTGCGCACCAAAGAAATTGTCTTTGATGAATCCGGCACATTAGAAAATACGCGCCCTATTCATCAGGGCATCAATGTAGAAGACATTGACAGTCACTTAGGTGCGCTCCATAATACCCAAACAATAGACGCATTATTTGCGCAAGCGCATACAGAGAGTGAAGATGTTGCCAGTAGCATTTTTGATAAATACAAATAAATATCCGTCATTCAGTGCAAGGATTTAAAGCAGATTCCAACACGAAATTTTATCTCTTTTTATAAATCAACTAAATATTTTCTAATGCAAAAGAATTTTAAAATCACCGCGATGGTTATCATTGCGAGCTTAACAGCCCATGTTCTCATGGCACAAAGCGGTAAAACGGCTATTGCTGCGGCAACAACTGAACTCAAAACTTATATCGATGTTATTGGTAGCCTTGTACTTGCCATTGGTGGCGTAGTTGGTTTTATTGGCGGCGTGCGCGTATATAGCAAATGGAACAACGGCGACCAAGACGTGAATAAAGCACTCATGGGTTGGATGGGCAGTTGTATCTTCTTGGTTTTGGTTGGCACAATCATTAAAGCGTTTTTTGGCTTATAATCGTTCTTTATTGTTGCGCATTGGGTAAAAACAGCGCAGTGCGCACAATATATCGAAAAAGCAAGAGGGGTTTTCAAACAAACAACGCATGATAAAACAAACAACGACCAGTATAGAAGTATTCAAAGGATTACAAAAGCCACTCGTTTTTCATTCTTTTAAAGGGAAGTATATTTATTGGGGAGCAGGTTTTGCCATCGGCTCACTCATCATCGCCATTGTTTTAAAATTCATTGGGGGCTATATTTTATCCGTTTTAGGAATGGCAATAACTTTATTGGGCGGACTGTATTTCACGGCGCAACGCCAAAAACGCGGGCAATATAACAAAACAGTCTCAAAAGGAATTTACATCATTAGTCGCAGTCATTAACCGCAGTAAATAATCCAACAGAGTTAAATAAAAATAGGATGAACAAACAGCCAAAGGTGTTTAAGCTACCATATATTGGTATTGACACCGCGCAGCTCTATCCGCTTGTTTACACGGACAACGGAGACAGTTCGTGCGTGATAGAAATGATGAATCCTGTCGTTCAACTGAGCGCAGACCAAGACGCTTATTACGCGTTTCATGCCTTGATGAATAATATTATCAAGCTCTTAGGCGTCGGTTATACCATTCAAAAGCAAGATATTTTTTGTAAGAAAAAATATGAAAAGCCTAAAGTGGAAGAAACAAGCGACTCATCTAACGCAGTTGGTGCAGCAGATTATTTAGAAGCGCGCTACCACCAGCATTTTGAAGGTAGAATTTACACACAGATAACAACGTACTTAATTATTACACAAAATGCTGCGAAGAAAAACTTCTTCACACACGACAGTAAAACGCTGGAAATCTTTTTAAAGAACATTACCAAAATCATTGAGATTCTGAGACAGCGCGGATTGAAGCCTAAAATGCTGACAAAAGAACAAGTCGAGCGGCTCATCCAACAATATATCTCGTTTAATTTTTCAGATGCAGTGATTGGTTTTGACAACATCAAAGCGAGTGATGAATTTCTGTCTTTTGGAAATAAAAAAGTAAAAAGCATCAGTTTGATTGATATTGATGAGGTGAATATGCCGAGCAGTATCAAACCGTATCGCGACCTAAATTATGGTTTTTTACTACCCACCGATTTTATGCAAAGCGTTCTGAATGTGCCGTGCGATACACTGGTGTACAATCAAATTATATCCATTCCGGACCAACGCAGCGAGTACAATAAATTAGAGCAAAAAAAGAAACGGCACAGCTCTATGCCAGATCCTGCGAATCAAATAGCTGTAGAGGATATTGAAAAGTGTTTTGAGAATATCGCGAAAGATAATCAACTTTTGGTGTATGGTCATTACAACCTCATCGTAGGATGTGCGAACGAAACAGAGCTGAATAAAGCCAGTAATTTTATCGAAAGCAGCATGTTCGAGCTGGGCATATTCATCAATAAAAATGCCTACAACCAACTCGAATTATTCCGCACAGGAATGATTGGCAATTGCGGCGAACTAAAAATTTACGATAAGTTTTTAACCACCTCAGATGCCAGTATTTGCTTTTTATACAAAGAGCGATTACCAACCGACGAAGAATCAAATTTTAAAATACGGTTTAGCGACCGACAAGGCGTACCGATTTGTATTGATACGGCTGATTTGCCGATGGAAACGGGTAGAATCAATAACCGCAATAAGTTTGTGCTTGGTCCGTCGGGTTCGGGTAAATCGTTTTTTATGAACCATCTTGTCAGGCAATATTACGCACAAGATACCGATGTTGTTTTAGTCGATACAGGACACTCGTATTCTGGCTTGTGTCAGTATTACGGCGGTAAATACATCACGTACTCGGAGCAAAAACCCATTACGATGAATCCGTTTCGGATTGGTGAGAGCGAATACAATGAAGAAAAACGCGAGTTTTTAAAATCGCTGATTGGACTTTTATGGAAAGGCGCGGACGGTTCACTCAATCAAGTAGAAGACAGCGTATTGATGTCAACTATTCAAGCGTATTACAAAGTGTATTTCGGACAAGACAAACGACAGCTGAGTTTCAATAGTTTTTACGAATTTTCGGTGGGTTATATTGAACGCATCATAGACAAAGAACGCATCAATTTTGACTTAAACGAATTTCAGTTTATTCTAAAGAAATTTTACGACGGTGGCGAATACGCCGCCATCCTCAATGACGATATCGACCAAAGTCTGTTTGACGAGAGCTTTATTGTTTTTGAAATAGACGCGATAAAAGAACACAAGGTTCTCTTTCCGATTACAACCTTGATTATCATGGACGTTTTTTTACAGAAAATGCGCCATAAATCGAATCGCAAAGCCTTGATTATTGAAGAAGCATGGAAAGCCATCGCCAGCCCGATGATGGCAGGATATATTTTATACCTGTACAAAACGGTGCGAAAATTCAGAGGCGAAGCGATTGTGGTCACGCAAGAACTCGACGATATTATTGGCAATGAGATTGTCAAGAACTCGATTATCAATAACTCCGACACGATTTGTCTGCTCGATCAAACGAAGTTCAAGGACAGTTACGCCGACATCGCCGCGCTACTCTCGCTCAATGAGATAGAGCAAAAGAAAATATTCACCATCAATAATCTGCCGAATAAAGAAAATCGCGGCAGGTTTAAAGAAGTGTATATCAAACGCGGTGGAGTAGGAGAGGTGTATGGCGTAGAAGTATCGCTGCACGAATACTTGACTTACACGACAGAGCGGAGTGAAAAAGAAGCCATCGAACAGTACGTCGTTCAGCACGGCGGAAACTTTCAGCGCGGATTAGATAGATTCATTGCGGATTTTTTAGCATCGCAAAGAAAACTATCCGATTTTGTGAGACTGGTGCAAAATAATAAAACCACGCAGCGCAAAGCTGTTGGAGGGAATACTGTAAACGCGTTTTAAAATTCAAAACATAAAACAACTATTATGAACAAGACACACAAAGTCAACCGCTGTATATTCATCGCTGCAGTAATAAGCGCAAGTATTTCAGAAATACAAGCCCAAGCCATTGTATGGGATCCAATTGTGCAAGGGCAGTTGATTTATAACCATACCGTACAAAACAAAAATTTAGAAGAAATCAAGAATAATGAGACCAAAATTTCAACGGCACAAAGTGCCATTGCGCTGGAAACAGAAGGTATTCGACAAGTGGAAGAAAAGGTTTATAAGTCTTTAAAAAGCGTGAGTATTGTCATTGCCAATGTTAAAGACATTGTTTATGCAGGTGACATCGCCAAAGATATTGCGAAGTACCAATCGCAGATGTACGATTTGGCACAGCAACGACCAGAGCTTTTAATTGTAGCCGTTAAATCGGAAGAAGCACTGGCGAGTAAGGGTGTTGAATTACTCAATTATATCATCGTCGCCACAACAGCCACCGATGCCAATTTAATGAACAACCAACAGCGTATCACTATCATCAAACACGTCATTGATGAACTGCGCCTCATGCGCGGCATGGCTTATAGTATTACCCGAGAGATGAAATATGTCGCTCAAAATGGTTTTTTAAGCAACCTCGATTTCCTCGGGTTTCGCTATCAGCGCGATGCGAAATTGGTTGAGAATATATTGAAGGAGTTTAGGAAAAAATAGGAGAAAGCGCGAGTTACAAACCTTATTCGATTTACACAACAAACAAAACAAACAAACGATGAGACAAAAAACGATAAGTGTACTACTTATTACACTGGGTTTAAGTGCCGCAAGCGCGAATCTACAGGCACAAGCTGTAACAATTGTAGAAGACGATAATAAAAATAGCCAAATTCAGCGCGAGGTTTTGTGGACTGAGTGGGATGGGCATTCGCCTGGCTGGTTTTATTGGCTGTACGAATTTTTTCAAGATGATCCTTACAGAGACAAAGACAGAAGAAATATTTTTCAACTACTTCCGACGGTGGCAATGACACAGATTTCAAAAGAAGAATCTGACAAACAAAAAAAGTATACCAACGCTATAGCGCAAGACAAAGCCTTTATACTCGCAGATTTGACCGTTGATTACGCTTACACAATGATAAGCAGTGATATGACAGCCGCACGTCATCGCGCCCAAGAAGTGATAGCAAAAGCGCAAGAACTCGGCGTCTATCCAGATATTGTCACCAAACTGATAGATGAATACGTGCGTATTGAAGGGCGGATTGCTGCATTACGAAATTCAGATTTAAGTAATGCCGATAGACAAAAAGGCTATCAAACCGAAGTTGAATCGTTGAGAAAATTAGCAGTGATGGGTAATAGAATGGTTATTGTTTTTAAGTCAATGCCACACTGATAAATTAAGAATTAAAAATTAAGAGTTAAGAATCTTCTCATCATAACAGACAACGCATGAAACCTATATTATTATTTTCAGAATTATTAGACCAAGACATGATAGACCTGATTCAAGGTTTATACGACGCGATGACGGTGCGACAGGAATACTATGTCGAATTTGCCCAATTATTGTGCGCCCTATTCATGTTTTTATACTTAGCTTTAGAATGTTATAAAATGATGGTGGGCGATAAAAAGCTGGAAGTTATGCCACTACTGCGCCCATTTGCACTGTCGCTTGTCGTCATGTTTTGGAGTGGTTTTGTCGATATTATTAAAACACCGTGTAGACTACTGGCTGAAGGCGAAAAAGACTCATTTCTCACCAATATGCAAAGACTTGACGACGAGAGTAACCAGCGTTATGCACTGATTGATCAGGTTGGGCAGCAATTGATAGACAAAAGCATGGATGCCGAACGTGCAGGTCAGCAAGTGAGCAATACAACGAGTGGTGACTTTTTGGGCATCGGTGAGACTTTGGATAATCTCTGGAATATGATCAAAGGACAGTATTTACTTGTCGAATCCAAAGTCCGCTACATGGCGCATCAGATGATTGAATATATGGCAGTCACTTTTTTTCAAGTATGTACCTACGTCGTGTTTTTTCTGCAAGCCATTTTTGGCTCTATCCTCATCATTCTGGGACCAATTGCTTTTTCTTTTTCCATTCTGCCAGGTTATCGCGATGCGTACTTGAATTGGATTGCCCGATTTATCAGTGTGAGTTTGTACTCGGTCATTGCTTATTTGGTTTTAAATATGGCAATTGAAGTGATACGGCTTGGCATTCTCAAAGAACTCACCGCGCTCAATGCTGTAAAAACAGACCCGAACGCTTTTGTGATGTACGTCGCAACGTCGTCAGGTAATTTATTCAGTTTTATCGCTTCTGTTTTAGTCGCAGCTATTGGCATGCTCACTATTCCGAGTATTTCGACATGGATAGTGAGTACATCGGGTGCAACAAACGCCATGCGGACAGGCGGCAGTGTGGTAATGAAAACGGCAACAACGGTAATGAGAGCATAAATATGCGTAAGTAAATTTAAAATCAATTTTGACACACACAAACTTATGATACAAAGTATAGAAAAGAAGTTTAAATTATCGCTCATCGTGAGTATTGGAAGCCTTGTTACGAGCCTTATTATGGTGGCGATGGTTTTATTTTATGCCTTTGGTTTGATTCAAAAAGAGCGAAAGCATATTTATGTTTTGGATAGCCAGACACCCGTTTTAGTCAATCAATCCGATATGTCTGTCACACGCGAAATAGAAATCAAAAGTCACGTCAATACCTTTCACACGCTGTTCTTCTCGCTACCACCCGATGATGAATTTATCAAAAATTCGATGAACAAAGCCATGTATTTGGTAGATGAATCGGGGCTGAAGCAATACAACAACATGAAAGAAAAAGGTTTTTTCAATCAAATTCTTTCGAGTTCTGCTTCGATTAGTATTAAAACCGATTCCATCAAAGTTGATTTAACCACGAATAGATTTACTTATTTTGGTACGCAGCGCATTGAGCGCGAAACATCGATCCTCAAACGCGCCATAGTAACGGAAGGCTCTGTGCGCGATGTGCCGCGCAGTGAGAATAATCCGCACGGACTCATCATTACCGATTGGAAAACGGTGTACAATAAAGACTTAGAATATAAGCCCAAACGCAATTTTTAAAATAATTTTTAGCCAGAACACACAACTTAAAATCTATGAATGCTATACGCCAAAATTCGAAAAATGCTTTTAAACACTGGATTGATAGCCACAGAAAACCAGTGATTATCGGCGTGCTTGCTTGTGTATTTTGCGAACTCGTCTTTCTCTCAGTGCGGTTTTACAATTATAAAGACAACAAACCCTTGGCAGATGAGCTGCTGAAGATTAAAAAAACGACGCGTAAAATTCAAGCCTCGAGCAAGAACAAGTATAGCGAATATGCCAGCGTTCAGGCTTTGTATATGCAAGCGCAAACGATTATGAAAAAAGACAGTGTTACAAAAGCCGATTACGCCCAGCTCAAACTCATTGACAGTACCATGCGCACTTTGATAAAAAAATAAAAATAGATTCAAAACTTAAAAGCGAATCACGTTTCAAATTCAACTTATTATGCTAGAAAATTTCAAATCCAAAGTTTTAGACGGTATAAAATCGAAACCTAAATACATGCTGCCGTTGGTATCATTTGTTTTTTTTGTCATACTCAATGGTATAGCGCAAGTGATTATCAAGCCCAAAGAAAACCCCAATCAAAAGGCAGCAGGTAACGCCATGAATGCAGAGTTGCAAGATCCTAATTTAGATAAATCGCAAACAAAAAACAAGTTCGATGCGCTGTTTGCAGCCTACGATAAAAAGACAGATTTTTCAGCCATTCAGGATTTGCAAGGCATGAATACAGATATTAAAAGTCTCGAACTGGACGATAAAAACTTATACTCGATGTCAGAAATGGAGATGATTTCTAAAGCCAACGGACGCGGTTTAACAGATAGTAAAGGTGCAGTAAATCCATCAAATTATGGATTGTTTAAAAATTCTGGAGCAGGGAATCCATTTGCAGAGTTTAATGCTAACACAAAAGGTGCGGGTGCGCCAACAAATTACCTGAACAGAAGTGGTAGTGGCGGATTTAATGCTTCATACGCGAACTATGAAAACCAACTCAAAACTTTAAATAATCTGAACAATCCAAACAACTTGAATGGTTTGAACAATTCGACCGAGTCCCAAAACTTTAGAAATTCAAATAATGGCAATGACCGTGAAGCAGCACCCAAGCGCAGTTCTTACGACGAGAATATGGCACTATTTAAAGCGCAAATGGCAGTCATTGACTCAATGACCAACACGAGAAAAGGAAAGCAAAAAGGCAATATAGAGACAAACGACGATGTGGCAAACGCAATGAATAGAAATGAAAAAGCCGATAGGAATAATAAAGCATCTGAACGTATCATAGAAGTTACAAAAACAGAGCAAGACAACAGCCGCTATTTCAATACGGTAGGATTATCGAAAAGCAATAGTTTTATTAAAGCCATTTTGGATGAAGGTTTGAAAGTATATGATGGTTCGCGTGTGCGCATTCGCTTGATGGATGATATTAAATTGGGAGATAAAACACTCGAAAAGGGTACGTACTTATATGGCATCATTAGTGGTTTCGCGACGCAGCGCGTACAATTAACCATTACGAACATCGCCTACAACAGCGAAATACTAAACGTCAAGCTCGATGTGTACGACCAAGACGGTATGAAAGGATTGTATATTCCAGAAAGTCTGTTTAGAGAAATTGCTAAAGAAGCGGGTTCAAAATCTATTTCTGGGCAAAATATCCAGTTTTCGGAAAGTAATACAGCAAACGCGAGTAGTATTGCGTATTCGGCAGCCCAAGATATTTACCGCACTTCAACGCGTGCCATGTCCGATGCCATCCGTAAGCGCAAAGCTGTTTTGAAATACAATACACAAATATTTTTAGTGAACGTCAAAAACTAAGGCACAACAATTCACGCTTCCACCATCATTAAAATTAACACACTATGTCATTATCAAGCACAAAAATTAAATACTTCTTGGGATTCTTCATCGTCTTAACGCTCGCCATGAATCCCGAAAATATAACCGCTCAGACACATTTTGTAAGCACTCGATATGCGACACAAACGCCGAGCAAAGACACAAGGCAACCCGTTATTGAGCAAATATTCGTCAATAAAAATGTATCAACCCATTTTATTATGCCCGATGCGGTGAAATATTCTGACATCAGCACACCGAATGTTGTGGGTGATATTCCGATAAAAAACATATTGCGCATTAAACCAATCACGGATAGCATTGGTATTTTGGGTTATATCACCATAGCCACCGAACGACAGTTGGTTCAATTTGAGCTCATTTACACTGCCGATTTGCGCAAAGCCTGTAAACAATACGAAGTAGGGAAGTCTCAAAACTACCAACATCCCGACGTGAAATTATCGGAACGCGAAATGCAAAGTATCAGCGAAACGGTGTTGCGCAGAAAATCGAACAACAAGCGGATTGTAGAAAAGAACGGCATAAAATTTATTTTGAACAATGTTTTTGTGGCTACCGACCATTATTTTTTCGATGTCACCATTCTAAACCAATCAAACATCGCTTTTAATATCGACCAAATGCGCTTTAAAATTGAAGACGAAAAACTAACAAAAGCGACCAATTTTCAACAGATAGAAATGAATCCTAAGTACCAATACAATCATACTGCAGACTTTACAAAAACGTACAGAAACGTGTTTGTCTTTGAGAAATTCACTTTTCCAAACGATAAAATTTTTACGATTGAACTGGCAGAAAAGCAGTTTAGTGGACGCGCAGAGGTGCTGAAAATTAAATACAGTGATATTTTAGGGGCAGAGAGTTTGTAGGAGTATTAGTATTTAGAAGATAAGTCAAGCGCTAAAAAAGCGGCTGCATTTAAGATAATGGTGTTGTGAAAAGGATTTAGCACCAATAAATCAGCATCTCCTGTGATGATATAATGGGCTTTTGCTGATAGAGATAGTGCTAAATATTTATCATCTTTTGGGTCGCGACAAGTGGGCGTGATGAGTGGAGGTGTTTTGATATTAATCGCTACATCAAAATAATCGTTGAAAAATTTTTGGCGTACTTCTATAGATGAGAATTTATCAAATTTGGTTCTGTTTATAACGTCCGTAAATTCTGCAATGGTTTCATCTGAGTAAACGACATTGCCCAGCGTCAACCCATTGCGAAAGGCTTGAGCAGGAACAGATTTGGCATTGAGAGCAGCACTGATGAGAGTATTAGTATCGAAAATAAAAATATAGGGTGGCATAGTAGTTAATCCTCGTTGAGTAGTTGTTCGAGAATTTCATCTGTTAATCCCTTTTCGGCTGCTTGTCGACTCATCTCATCCATGGTTTTAAGCAATTTGACTTTGGCTTTGATTCGTTTTTTTTCGGCAGGGTCGGAGCTTCTTAAAAAACTTGTAACGAGCGATAACAGTGCGCTCTTATCGGAAGGCGAAAGAATTTTATACTTCTCAGCAGCAAAAACGGGCACTTCTAACATGATTTGTTCCATAATAAACCGCAATGCGTTTTTAAAAACAATGTAATTTTTACAAAGATAAACCCTTTTAAGAAAAAACAAACATCCTAAAAAGGATAAAATTTAATTTATGGAAGAAAGCGCAGCACTCAAAAACCTGTATGGATTACTGCAAGGCTTGGTGTATTTAACCATCATTGTAGAAGGGTTCGTTTACTTTGGCTATCAGATGCAATTACCCCAAAACGTATGGCTGATTGTGCTAAAATTTCAAAAATTCGGCATTTACCACAATGTGTTTTTAAGTAAAGGATTTACCTTATTACTGATTGGCATTGTTGCTATTGGTACACGCGCACAAAAAAGCACGACTTGGAGTACACGCCGACACGTCGTTATGCCACTATTGCTTGGATTGTTTTTGTTTTTTGGCAGCGTAGTTTTCTTGCTGGCAGGTCAATCGAACGTGCTTTTTGCGCATTTAACGTTGTTTCAATGCTGTTACTTATTGGTATCTATTGTAGGCGCAGTGATGATTCAAGTCGGTGCAGATAATATGTCGAAGCATATCAAATCGCGACTGATGCGCGATAGATTTAACGTAGAAAACGAATCGTTTGAACAAACACTGCAGTGCATCGACACGCCACAGTCGGTGAATATTCCGATGCGGTTTTACCATAATCAAAAAGTAAAATCTGGATTTATAAATATCGTCAATCCGTTTCGCGGTACATTGCTGCTCGGCACGCCAGGTTCAGGAAAATCATATAGTGTCGTCAATGAATTTATTCGTCAGCACAGTGCCAAAGGATTTATGCTCGCTGTTTATGATTTTAAGTTTCCAGATTTAACGCACATCGCTTATGCCAATTACATTCAAAATTTAGCAGCACATAAAATTCCAGCCAATACGCAGTTTCACATCATCAACTTGAGCGACGTGGAATACAGCAAACGTGTGAATCCGATTAGAGCCGATTACATTCAAACACTTGCCGACGCACAAGAAACAGCAGAAGCATTGATTGAAGCACTCAAAAAAGGATCATCGAACAATAGTTCAGACCAATTTTTCAGCCAATCTGCGATAAATTTTCTATCTGCCACGATATATTTTTTTGCGAAGCACGAAAAGGGAAAATATTCTTCCTTCCCTCATGTGATGGCATTTTTGAATCAGAACTACGATACGATTTTCAAAGTTTTGTTCACACAGCCCGAACTCATCAGCCTTTTATCGCCGTTTAAATCGGCGTATGATAATCGCGCTTTTGAGCAACTCGAAGGACAAATCGGCACACTCAAAATTCAAATTTCGCGACTTGCGACGAAGGAATCGTTTTGGGTTTTGAGTGGCGATGATGTGGATTTAAAAATAACCAATCCACACGCGCCAGCGTATTTAATTATTGCGAACAATCCGCAAACACAAAACGTGAACAGTGCCTGCAATACACTTATTCTAACGCGGTTGGTCAGGCTGATTAATACGAGAGGAAATTTACCGTGTTCACTCATCATTGATGAAGCACCGACGCTCTACTTTCACCGACTTGAAAACTTGATGGCAACAGCGCGAAGCAATAAAGTTTCAACTTTACTCGGACTTCAAGAATTACCCCA
>JAYVDU010000109.1:0-1801 GCA_043749245.1 Bacteroidota bacterium
TTATATGAAGCAGCGCGAGATGCTTATTATACGGATAAAAATTATGACGTAGCGATGCAGAAATTTGAAAGCTACATTGCTAAATTCCCTAACGGTAAATACATTGCCGAAGCTCATTTTTGTTATGCTGAATGTGCTTACAGTAAAAATTTATTTGATAAAGCCTTACCGTCTTATCAATTTATTAATAGCTTATCGCGAAGTATGTATTCGGAAACTGCTTTGGTAAAAACGACCTATTTATTATATAAGGATAAAAAATATGAAGAAGTTATTCCATTATATCAAAAGCTAGAAGACTATGCTGAAACGCCCTCTAATAAGCTAAATGCACGTATTGGAGCCATGCGCTGTAGTTTTATTTTGAAACGATATGAAGTGGCATTAGAATACGCCGTGAAAGTATTAGGAACCGAAAAAATTTCGCCACAACAAATTAATGAAGCTAAATATGATAAAGCAAAATCATTGTTTGAATTGAATCGTTTTGATGATGCCATGATTGAGTTTAAGGCAATATACAAGTCTGCGAAAAACATAACGGGTGCAGAAGCATTGTACCATATTGCTAAAATATATTATGCAAAACAGGATTACACTCTGGTTGAAAAAACAATCAATAGTTTGATCAGCTACGATTATAGCAATGATGATTGGAATACTAAGGGATTATTATTGTTATCTGACTCATACATTGCACGAGGTGATGATGCTGATGCGGAGTTGATGCTACAAACCGTGATTGATGGTAAACCTAAGCAGGAATACATAGATGAAGCAAATGCAAAATTAGAAAAACTAAAAGCGAAAAAAGCACTCCGTGCCTCTCAGGAAGCCACGCCAACAACAAACGACATGAAGGTTGATTTTAAAGAAGCGAAAGGCGATAAAGATTTGTTTGATCAATTATACGAAGCAAAACAAGACTCATTGAAGAAACATAAGTAGATAATTTGAAAGCGCAATGATCTTAAAATTTATTGAAATTTAAAAACAAAACACGTATTTCAAACAACAACATTCAAAATGAAAGAAGAAAAGCAACATAACACCAACACCATCTTATCATCCACTAAATACGGCAATTCATTTATGTACGAGCAAGATCAATTGCAACAAAAACGACGCATTAAAAAGCTACAATGGTTTTTTGTATTAGTGCTTATGTTAGGATACATTGTTGCGGCTCTGGCTCAAACGAGTGGAACGAATCAGACTATTAATACTAAAACTACCTTTGTTCCAACTATTAAGGATGCTGTTATGTTAGGTGATTTACCCGAAATAAAAGATACGGTTAAAAAAATAACGAATATTAATTATGGCATACAATCCACACCTTTAGTTTCTAAATACGAGGTAATTCCTATCGATGCCGCTAAAATGCAAAATGAACCTTTAGCTAAATTATACCGTTCGTTATTGAAATTAGGAATGGGAACATACACGACGCCTTACGGAGAAATTTGGTTAAACAGTCTTCGCACACGCGATATAGCTTACGGCGTACATTACAAACATTTATCATCTTCATCTCATTTATCAGGCGTTGGATACTCTGGTTTTAGTGATGATGAAGCGGAATTATTTGGTAAGAAATTTTACAAAAAACATACACTCACCGGAGAGCTTAATTATAAAAGAAACGTTGTTCATTATTACGGATACGATACAACCGAAAATCATTTAACGAATGATTATACCAAACAACATTATCAGTTATTTGAGCCTGTAGTAACCTTGCAAAGTCATTTTACAGATAGTACAAAAATTAATCATCGCATTAAATTAGGCTATTATA
>JAYVDU010000110.1:0-1798 GCA_043749245.1 Bacteroidota bacterium
TGATAGTAAAACAAATCATATATCAGACAAAGAGGTAGGAAATTTTTTAGGTGCAGGGCACCATAATGGAAACGAAAAAACCTACGAAGAGCGCAAGAAGCATCAAACACAATCGTTTTTGAATACGGTAATGACAGAGATAAAAAATGCCGATGGTATTTATGTATTTGGTCCATCTGAAATGAAAACTCATTTAAGAACTCATATTGAGTCGGATAAAAAACTAGCGACTGTTTTAAAAGCCTTTGATAGTGCCGATAAAATGACTGAAAATCAAATTGTGGCTGCTGTAAAAAAACAGTTTGCTTAATATATTTTTCTTCAATCTTGGAAGAAGTTATTTCAAAAGTAATTACACTGTCATCAAGAACCTGTTTCAGGATCCCAAGCCCAATAAGAATGCCTTATCGACATGCTGAATTTATTTCAGCATGTCGATAAGGTACTTTTGAGACAGCTTCTATTTTTAAAATACAATTTAGTATCGTTGTATTATCGCTCACAAAGCCTTATCATTGTAAGCCTAATAAAATCAACTCATGCACCAGATACTACAAAATTTCAAAATTAAAAAACTCAATGATATGCAGTTAGCGTCTATCGATGCTAATAAGAAAAACAATGATGTCATTTTAGTTGCGCCTACAGGTTCTGGTAAAACATTAGCGTTTTTATTGCCACTGATTAGCATCATTGATGCTAATAAAAAAGGTGTACAAGTATTGATTATTGCGCCATCGCGCGAGTTGGCCATACAAATAGAACAAGTATTTAAAACCATGGCAACAGGGTTTAAAGTTAACTGTTGTTATGGAGGTCATTCAACCAAAACAGAACGGAATAATTTAGAAGAAGCCCCAACCGTGATAATTGGAACTCCCGGCAGATTGTGTTACCACATCAATCGTAAACATATTGATACGAGTACCATTGAAACATTGATCATTGATGAGTTTGACAAAGGCTTGGAATTTGGATTTCAGGATGACATGGAATCGATTGTTAAATCCTTGCCAAAATTAAAAAAACGCATACTCACGTCTGCAACCAATAGCATCGAATTACCAGATTTTATGGGTTTAAACAAGCCTGTAACTTTAAATTATTTTACTACAGATGATGTACCATCTAAGTTGGAGGTTAGAATAGTGAAAGCAGAAAAAACAGATAAGTTAGATGCGCTATTTAATTTAATTTGTACAATAGGCAACAAGCCAACCATTGTGTTTTGCAATCACCGCGAGGCAGTTGATAGAATCAGCGATTTGCTTCACCACCAAGGATTAGCGCACGATGTGTTTCATGGGGGGATGGAACAAGATGAGCGCGAACGTGCCTTAATTAAATTTAGAAACGGAAGCCACAGCGTATTAATTTCAACCGATTTAGCGGCACGTGGTTTAGATATTCCGGAAATAGAATATGTGATTCATTACCAATTACCATTAACGATTGAAACGTATACCCACCGTAATGGCCGTACAGCGCGTATGCACGCGAAGGGCGTGGCATATTTAATTTTAGGAGAAGAAGAATACCAACCAAAATTTATTGCTGAAAAAATTGAGGTAGAGAAAATAGAAGCAACAAAAATTATTCCGCCACCACCAGTTTGGGAAACCTTATACATTAGTGTAGGTAAAAAAGAAAAAGTAAATAAAATAGATATTGTTGGTTTATTATTACAAAAAGGAAACTTACAAAAAGATGAATTAGGATTGATTGAAGTGCTCGACCACTGTGCTTTTGCGGCAGTTAAGCGTACCAAAATACAAGCCTTATTACAAGCTATTAAAAA
>JAYVDU010000111.1:0-1796 GCA_043749245.1 Bacteroidota bacterium
TGTAATATCAACTCAAATAATATTGAGGCGCTAAAATAATAGTGATTGACAGATTTTACATACTTCGTCTAATTTTTTCCTAACTTAAGCGCATTATTCTATCCTTATCAAGATTAGCAAAAAATTAATTGCGATTTGAATACTTTGGGTAGTAAGTATTCTGAAAGCATAGGAGATTGTTTTAAAATTGAATTGTAATTTTTTATTTAAAGAATTATTTTTCAAAACCTCTGACATTCGATACGGGTAATATTTCGAAAATAACGTGGTAAGTGCGTGGGTGCAATAAACAAAGTTACTCTACTCGCACATTTTAGCAACAACTAAAACGTTTGGTTCAGTTTTCAAAAGGGATATTTTCATGAGAAGTCTGCGACATATTTGTATCAACACATAAAATATTAATTTGCAAAACTTTAAGAACGGGTTAAAGACTCAATAATAATCCGTTCAAGTCTCGCTTTTAGTTGCTTCGTACCTAAAAGCTAAGACTTGAACAAGCACAGGCGTTTTTAGGAACACTTTGCGCCAGCAGGGACGATTTTGTTTGTATAAAACAAAAATAGACATTTTGACTCTTTTTTTTCAATTTTAGATTCTTGGGATAACTAATTAAAGAACTATTGTTGATTCTGAAGAAAAATTAAATTTTCCAGTATAGAGTCATAACTTCACAATCGTGCTCATTTATGTAAAATGAAAATGGCTTATTGATTATAAAATCGAGTTTATTTTCCGAATCTAATTCATTTAGCGCCTTGTTAAGAAGAACTCTTGAATGAAGCAAAAAGAGCCTTTCGATGAAAATTTCTAAAAACTCTAAATTTTCAAAATCATTACAAGTTAACCAAGCAGGCTCGAAGTTAATTCCATTTAAAAATAAAATTTGCTTGTTATAATCATACTCTTGGCTTATATAACGCGGTTCTATAACACATGGATAAAGCTGCTTGCCATAACATGTGAAAGAACTTTTATAATGATAGTAGTAATCGTACTCAATAAATATGGCTTGAATCTTATCAAGTTTACCAGATAAATAAATCTCTTTAAAAATTTTCTCGAACTCAGTTTTAAAGTATTTTATTAACTCCGTGTTGTTCAAATTTTTATACGAACTTAGTCTTTCATAGTATAATAGGTCGTAAGATTTATCATTTTTCAATCTCTCCAAATCTTCTTTAATTTTATCTTGATCGAAACCATAAAATAAATAACTGCCTTCTTTAAATCCATTTTGCAATTCCTCATATTGAGCAGAAATACTTTTTGAGTTGAGTGCCATATAACAATCATCTCTTTGTTTTTCAAGTGCTAATAAAATGGTTGAATTATCCATAAATTGCAGCAAACTTTAATGTGAATAGGTTGGATAAGTCCATAATTTTAATTTATTTATAATAATCTCAACTATCATTCCTATTTTGTATCTGCATACCCGGGTGAAAATCTTTAAAAAATCTGTAAGTGTACTCATCTAAAAGTTGAAGTAAGCGTTTTCCCCTGCTTGAACTAATTGTTCCTAAAAACGTCGCGCTTGTTCAGGTCTTAATTTTTAGCAGCGCAACAACTAAAAATTTAGAACTGATTTCATTATTCGATCTTATTCTGACTACCAACACAAAATTAAATAGGGAAACGCAAAACTGCGAGATAACTGTTTAGAAATTATATTGTAACGAAAAAGCAGATTGCCGTGAAACAATCTGCTTTTATTTTGTAGTCGGTACGGGAGTCGAACCCGTCTTCCCAGAATGAAAATCTGGTGTCCTAACCGATAGACGAACTGACCAAGT
>JAYVDU010000112.1:0-1795 GCA_043749245.1 Bacteroidota bacterium
AACTATTTTAAAAAAATAATTACACTAAATTTTATTTTTTCTTTGCTGGAGCTGATACCTGACGTTGCTTCGTCATTTCTTCTAATCGGGCTTGAAACCCTGATTTTTTCTCAGGTTTTTTCATGTTGGCTAACAAGGTTTCTCTTATTTTACCATCATCAATTACTTTTTTCATAATCCAAGTTTGAAGGAACGTGATAATGTTTGCTAAGAAATAATACCAGCTTAAACCTGCCGCATAACTATTCATTACTGCCAAGAAAATTACCGGCATTAAATACATCATGTACTTCATGCCTGGCATTTGATTCGTTTGTTGTGGCTGAAGTAACGCTTGATTCATCCAGGTATAAATAATAGTTGAAACGAACATCAACATAGCAAATAAACTGATATGGTCGCCGTAGCCCCATACAGTAAAGCCGAAATTATAAATTGAATCGTACGTTGATAAATCGTCTGTCCATAAAAAACCTTTTTGACGTAACTCGATTGATGCAGGAATAAAGGCAAATAAAGCAATTAATATAGGGAACTGTAACAACATTGGCAAACAACCCGATAGTGGGTTTGCTCCAGCTCTTCTGTAAAGCGACATAGACTCTTGTTGCTTTTTCATTGGATCAGCATTATCAACATATTTTGCATTAATCTCATCCACCTCTGGTTTCAATACGCGCATTTTTGAACTGCTCATATATGTTTTATAAGCGATGGGGAATAAAATAGTTTTTAAAATAAGGGTTAGTATTAAAATGATAATCCCTGCATTTAAGCCATCAAAGCTATTTAACAAAGGTATTACCATCCATTTATTAATGTAACTAAATACACTAAAGCCCGTTGGAATCATGTCTTCCAAGTCGAGGTCATATTTTTTTAAGGTATTATAATGTGTTGGTCCGAAATAATATTTCATTCCAAACTTTTCAGAAGATGTATGATTGTAGGGGATGCTTAATCTTGCAGCAATTGTTTTAACTACCGTTTTTACTTCGATATCTTCAGACGTTTTAACCGCGCTGTTTTCTTTACTAAACTCAGTGTTTGCAATTAAGGTAGAGTTAAAAAATTGTTGCTTAAATGATACCCATTTGATATTATCTTCATTTAAAAGAACTTCTTCATGCTTGCGAGCATTAATATTATCAACACCTTCTTTTACTTGCTTATAGTAGGCTGTAGCAGATTCGCGCTCTTTAACAATGTGTTTTTCTTGCGAAGGAAACTCTTGTGCCCAATGTAATGTAATCAACTTAGTTTTAGGCGAAATGATATCTTGCATGCCTTCAAATTTCACATCGTAATCCAACATATAATCGTCGTCTTTTAATGTATATGCATATTCGATATAACTACCAGGGTTTGAAGTTTCTAATTTGAGTATTAATGTTTCGGAGTTCCCTTTATTCACTGTAATTGCAGGAGCAGAGGCTTTAAAATAAAAGCTATCTGTTTCAATTGGTGTGTTTGTAGCGAAGGCATTAAACTGTAAATGTTGGTAAGTTGAATCTGATTTTTCAAATAAAATTAAAGCTTCTGTTTTGCCATAACGATGGTAGTTTTTTAATTCAACTTTTTGCACGTTTCCACCTTTGGTAGATATGTAGGCTTTAATATTTTGGTTTTCGATGGTAACAATTTCTTCCTTACCATTAGCAGATACTGCAAAATTCTTATATTGGCTTGATAAAGCAAGTTGCTTTAAGGAGTCAGATAACACTGGCATTTGCGCAACAACAGAATCGTG
This sequence comes from Bacteroidota bacterium, assembly GCA_043749245.1. Taxonomy (GTDB): domain Bacteria; phylum Bacteroidota; class Bacteroidia; order B-17B0; family Aurantibacillaceae; genus UBA4416. Next base: position 1,751 of record JAYVDU010000112.1, read on the forward strand.
TTTTATGTTTTGATTTGAAATTTTTATTTGCGCTAATTCTTCAGC
>JAYVDU010000113.1:0-17940 GCA_043749245.1 Bacteroidota bacterium
ATAAAAAGAGAAAATCATCAAACATGACATTACTATATCCATATCTAATCATCGTTTTAAAATCTATAAGTGTCTATGTATTTATTATTGTTGCTATTCGTTTATTTGGTAAAAAAGAATTGTCCCAGTTATCCATTATCGATCTTGTATTCATATTACTAATTAGTAATAGTGTGCAGAATGCTATGGTAGGCAGCGATTCATCACTTCAGGGAGGCATCGCAGCGGCTTTGGGTTTATTTCTATGTAATTATATTTTTAGATTTTTTCTTTTGAGGTCGAAAAAATTCAGCAAAGCAATGCAGGGAGAAGAAATAGTAATTGTGCTTAATGGCAAATTATTACAGGACGGACTTAAACGAGCAGGTATGACCGGAGAAGAGTTGGAAATGATAATAAGGGAACATAATGTTAAAAACATAGAAAATGCAGATCTAATCGTATTGGAGGTAGATGGAAATGTAAGTGTTCTCACTTCTGATTTTTCAAAAAAAACAATAAAGAGAAGAAAAAGACCGCAGCTTATGAGAAATTAATAACGTAAGTTAAAAATTATGGCATTAGACCTTTTGCATAATTGTTTAAATAGAACACTGATTCCGCAGATAATTAAGATTGTCACAAATATTAGGCAGTATTAAATCATTCCTAAAGTGAATCCCTTCAGTGTTAAACTTATAACTCTTCTGTAGCTAATTTCCCAACTAAAGATCCAATTGCTACCCCCATTCCACCCATTCTCACAGCGCAAACAACATTTGGAGATATTTTTTTGATGATAGGCCGCTTCTCACTCCCCACTCCCATAATTCCACACCATCTTTGCTCAACTTCATAAGGGATATTTGAAAGAATAACTGTTTTTAATAAATGATCCAAGTGTTTTTGAATTTTTGAATTTAATTCAAATACAGAACTTGTTTCCGTTTTAAAATCTAAATTTCGTCCGCCACCAAACAACACGCGTTTACCAATATTTCTGAAATAGTAATAACCTTCATCATAATGGAAAGTTCCTTTTAATTTCAATCCTTCAATTGGTTTGGTCACTAAAACTTGAGCTCTGGCAGGTTTTAAATCTTTTATGTTTAGTAACTCATTCGCAAAACCATTGGTAGCAACTATTAATTGTTTAGATTCAATTTCACCAATGTTAGTTTTCACTTTCACTCCCGTTTTTATATCATCAATCGACTTAACTTCAATCGAATTTAAAATTACAATCCCTTCGCTAATCGCTAACTCAATTAAATGCTGCATCATCTGACCTGTGTTTATTTGACCTTCTTTTTTATTTAAAATCAGCCCTTCAATTGCTTTAAAATTAAATTGTTTAATCTTCTTATTTTTAATACTATACGTATTATCACTTTTAGTGATAGTTTTTAGCTGTTTGTTGAAATAAGTAATTGAATCTGCACACTTATTAAATTTATCAACACTATCAAATAGTTCATAACCACCATATTGTTTATAATCAATATTTTTATCTCCTAATCGATTTCGTAATAATTCTAAACCTTTAACGCGCATTTCCACTGTTTCCCAAACTAAATCTTCAGTACTATTTTTTATATCAGATTGAAGTTCGCTTACACTTCCAAAGCAAGCAAAACCAGCATTTTTAGTACTTGCACCATGAGGTAAAATACCTCTTTCCAACACCACAACTTTTGATTTTTTATTTTTTTCTTTAAATGAAATAGCAGCGTTTAATCCCACTATTCCACTTCCTATAATTATTAAATCAATATTTTTTAAATAAGCTTGAGTTTCCCAAAAGCTAAAATTGCTGATTTTGTTGATTTCTTGCATTATTTATGATATTATATTTATGGAATTTTACTTAAATTTAACCCTTAATACAAAATTACATCATTTGTTGAATTATGGCTCAAAGCTTTAAAATTACTTTATTATTATTAGTTTTTTCCTGCAATCTATTTTCTCAAGATTGGACTTTACCGTTGACGGGCAAAGTTGAAAAAAACGACAAAAAGCTTCAAGGCGCTATTGTTACATTAATGCAAGGTTCTAAACAGGTTGCTCAAACACTCACTGGTGAAGATGGAGCCTTTAAATTTGAAATTCCTGCAAATGGTGATTTTATGATTACTGTTACTAAACCTGGACATTGTACTAAAAAATTTCAAGTATCAACTAGAGGTGTTCCGCCAGATGATAAAAGCACAAAAAGATTTGATATCCCGGGTATTAACTTATTTGAACCCTTACCTAATATTGATTATTCAGTTTTAAATCAACCTTTAGTTAAAATACAGTATAGTGCTCTAAAACAAGTATTTGACTATGATGAAGCTTATTTTTCTCAATCCTTAGCAGCCCTTGATAAATTAAAACAGCTTGAATCAGATGCTATTAATAAACAAAAAGAATTAGAATTTAATTATAGTTCAGCTATTAAAACTGCCGACAAGGCTTTTCAAAAAAAAGACTGGCCTACCGCCAAAGCAAATTATTCGAATGCCATAAAATTTAAACCGACTGAAAATTATCCTAAAGATCAATTAGCACAAATTGATATCATCATAAAAGATCAGGAAGCATTGAATAAAAAATCTGCGGATGACGTTGCTGCAAAAGCCGCTGCAGATAAAGCGGCCGCAGACGCCCTTGCTAAAAAGAAAGCAGATGAAGAAGCGGCTCGTTTAGCAAAGGAAAAAGCCGACAAAGCTGCCGCAGATGCTAAAGCAAAAGCTGATGCAGATGCAATTGCTAAAAAGAAAGCAGATGAAGAAACTGCTCGCTTAGCAAAGGAAAAAGCCGACAAAGCCGCCGCAGATGCCAAAGCAAAAGCTGATGCAGATGCAATTGCTAAAAAGAAAGCAGATGAAGAAGCAGCTCTTTTAGCGAAGGAAAAATCAGATAAATTATTAGCAGATAAAGTTGCAGCCGACAAAGCTGCGGCAGACTCTAAAGCTAAGGCTGATGCAGATGCAATTGCTAAAAAGAAAGCAGATGAAGAAGCGGCTCGTTTAGCGAAGGAAAAAGCAGATAAATTAGTAGCAGATAAAGTTGCCGCCGACAAAGCCGCCGCAGATGCCAAAGCTAAGGCTGATGCAGATACAATTGCTAAAAAGAAAGCAGATGAAGAAGCGGCTCGCTTAGCAAAGGAAAAAACCGACAAAGCTGCCGCTGATGCCAAAGCAAAAGCTGATGCAGATGCACTAGCTAAAAAGAAAGCAGATGAAGAAACTGCTCATTTAGCGAAGGAAAAAGCCGACAAAGCTGCCGCTGATGCCAAAGCAAAAGCTGATGCAGATGCACTAGCTAAAAAGAAAGCAGATGAAGAAGCGGCTCGCTTAGCAAAGGAAAAAACCGACAAAGCTGCCGCAGATACCAAAGCAAAAGCTGATGCAGATGCAATTGCTAAAAAGAAAGCAGATGAAGAAACTGCTCGCTTAGCAAAGGAAAAAGCTGATAAAGCCGCCGCTGATGCCAAAACAAAAGCTGATGCAGACGCCCTTGCTAAAAAGAAAGCAGATGAAGAAACTGCTCGTTTAGCGAAGGAAAAGGCAAAACTTTCTACACTTCCGTCTTTAGGTGTTGATAAATATAAAGAAGCAATTAAACGTGCTGACGAATTATTTAAAATGAAACGCTATAAAGAATCGAAAACTTCTTATGAAGAAGCGTTAATTGCTAAAGCCAGTGATGTTTATGCTAAAAGCCAATTAGTTGAAATTGAAAAGCTATTAAAATCTGATACCGCAACCGCAGAATCTAAAGATGCACGAATGAAAGAATTATTAGCTAAATACCCTCCAGGAGTGCATGAATCAACCATTAGCGGAACTGGTGTTGTTATTATTCAGCGCGTAGTAGCTAAAGAAACGATTGTATATATTTATCAAAAGAAAATTTTTAATTGGGGTGGTGTTTCTTATTTTAGAGATGGAACCGCAATAACTGAATCTACTTTTGAACAAGAAACTAAACCTTAATATTTATTTATGCCCTCTATTTTTGAAGATGTTCACTGTTGCGTTTGTGATAATACCAATCCTTCTCATTTTAAAGTACTATGCGAAAAAGAAACATTCTCTGTTATTGAATGTAACGGCTGTTCATTTACATTTATACCTCCTTATTTCCGTAAAAAAGTTTCTTACGGAAATTACAAAAATGAAGATGTTACAACCGCTGTTCGAAATGGGAATAATTGGGTGAAAATTGAACGTCATAAATTACGTTATGATTTAATAAAAAAATATAAACCAAGTGGCTCTTTATTTGATTTAGGCGCTGGTTGGGGCCATTTTATGTTAACTGGTCAAATGTTGGGTTACGATGTTTATGGAATAGAAGTAGCCGAACAGCCTTACCTCTACTCTAAAAATGATTTAAAATTACCCGTAGATCATATCGATTTTTTTGAAATGAAAGAAAATAAAACATTTGACATCATTACGATGTGGGATGTTTTAGAACATATTGATAAGGCAGATGACGTGATTCGTAAATGTGCCCGATTAAATTCTAAAGGCGGTATTATTGTGATACAAGTTCCTCAAATTGATTCATATTTTGCGAAAAAGCAAAAAGATAATTGGAACATGATGGGATTAGACCACGTGAATTACTTTGGTAAAAAAACAATTACCCAATTATTAGCAAAACATGGTTACAAAGTAGAAACTATTAAATCTACATGGGAAATAAAATTATTTATTATGTACACGATTTTACCCTTATTAAAGCGTTTAAAAGGCAAAACTAAACAGACTCAACAACAAGCCAATAGCACAATTAATGCGGCTGAAAGGCAATCCTATTTCAATACGTTTACTCAAAAACCTATGTGGAAATTAAAATTATTTATGCGGATTCATAACATTATTTATAAAACCTTAACGGCTTTAAATATCGGCGAAGAAATGATTGTAGTTGCAAGAAAGGTTTCTTAAACTCATAATAACAACTGTAATTAAAATGGTAATAACCGTTATTCATTATTATAATTTTTTTTGAAAATAATTTCGTTTTAACCGATAAACCTACTAAATTCACTCTTTAATTAGGTGAACATTAAAAAAATATTCCTCTACCCTTTTGCTATTATTTATGGCGTTATCACCTCGTTTAGAAATTCTTTATATAATTGGAAAATTTTAAAATCAAAATCATTTGAAGTACATACTATATGCGTAGGAAATTTAGCAGTTGGTGGAACAGGTAAAACACCTCATGTAGAGTATCTCATCATTTTATTAAAATCCGAATTTAACATTGCCACATTAAGCAGAGGCTACAAACGTAAAACATCTGGTTTTATAATAGCTTCCGAAGAATCTACTGCTATAGATATTGGAGACGAGCCTCTTCAATATAAAATTAAAAATCCAGAATTAACTGTCTCGGTTGATACCAATAGAGTGAATGGTGTAAAAAAATTACTGGAATTAGAAAATCCTCCTAAAATTATTTTGTTAGATGATGCCTTTCAGCACAGAGCATTAAATTGTGAACTGAATATTATTATCAGTGAATATTCAAATTTGTATATCAATGATGCATTAATGCCTGCCGGTTATTTACGCGAATCTAAAAGTGGTATCCATAGAGCAGATATTGTAATTATCAGCAAAACTCCTGAAAAGACTACTGCTATTGATATTAGAAATATATCGAAAGATTTAAAATTACAAGCGCACCAACGTTTATTTTTTAGTTGGCTTAAGTATAGCGAATTACATGGGTTTCAAAATCCGGCAGATACTATTGATACCCTTAATGATTTATTTAGATATCGCATTATATTATTTACAGGTATAGGAAATCCAGAACCTATCTTAACGTATTTAAAAGAATATTCATCAGAAGTAAAACATATTGCATTTTCTGATCATCACACATTTACTATTGAAGATATTTCAGCAATCAGAACAAAATTTGATGAGTACGAAGGCGGCAACAAAATAATTGTTACTACCGAAAAAGATGCGATGAGATTAAAGGGAACAGATTTGGAAGATACCGTAAATAACTTACCTTTATACGTTCTTCCAATAGAGGTAGATTTTAAAGACAAAACACAAGAATTTAACGAAACAATTTTAAATTATGCTAGAACAAATAAATTTTACCACAAAAAGTATTCTTGAAAAAACTAACAGCTTTCGTCCTGAAGTAGGTATTATATTGGGTACAGGCTTAGGTGGATTAGTAAAAGAAATAAAAGCTGAATACGTTATACCTTATGAAGAAATCCCTAATTTCCCAGTAAGTACTGTTGAAGGCCATAGTGGTAAATTAATTTTTGGAGAATTAGGTGGAAAAAAAGTAATGGCTATGCAAGGTCGTTTTCACTTTTATGAAGGATATACAATGCATCAAATTACATTCCCTGTGCGTGTGATGAAAGCCATTGGCATACATACAGTTTGTGTATCTAATGCAAGTGGCGGAATGAATCCAGATTTCGAAATAGGAGAAATTATGATTATAAATGATCACATTAATTTATTTCCAACTAATCCTTTGATAGGAAAAAATATTAAAGAACTTGGCCCTCGCTTCCCTGATATGAGTGAGGCTTATGACAAAAAATTAATTGCTTCGGCTTTAGAGATTGCAAAAGCTAACAACATTAAAGTAAGTGTGGGTAGTTATGCTGGCTTAACTGGACCATGTTTTGAAACTCCTGCAGAATATCGTTACATAGCTCGTATTGGAGCAGATGCCGTAGGTATGAGTACTGTACCTGAAGTTATAGTTGCTAAACATGGCGGTATGCGTGTATTTGGAGTAAGTATTGTAACAGACTTAGGTGTTGAAGGAAAAATTATTGAAGTAACTCACGAGGAAGTTCAGCATATTGCCGCTGCCGCAGAACCAAAGATGAGCTTTATAGTCAAAGAAGTAATTCGAGGGATGTAAAATTGAAAAATGTCAAACACCTGTTATGTTTCAAAAAACTAACAGGTGTTTGTGTTTTTAACACCCTCTGAAAAAATTACCGAATCTAATTGCAATTAACCAAACAAATTATGAAAATAAAAATTACGCTATTAACATTCTCTCTTATTTTTTCTATATCAGTCAAAGCCGACGAAGGTATGTGGTTACCGCAACTTTTAAATGCGATGAATATTAAGGACATGAAAAAAAACGGTTTAAAATTATCAGCCGAACAAATTTACAGCGTTAATAAATCGAGTATGAAAGATGCGATTGTTCAGTTTGGTGGCGGTTGCACGGCAGAGATTGTTTCTAATCAAGGTTTAATGATAACCAATCATCACTGCGGCTATTCAGCAATTGCATACCATAGCACTGTGCAAAAAGATTATTTAACCAATGGTTTTTGGGCAATGAATAAAAGCGAAGAAGTTTATACGCCTAATTTAGTTGCTACAATTATTAATCGTATTGAGGATGTTACTGCTAAAGTATTAAAAGGTGTTACCCCTACTCTAACTGAAGTAAGAAAAGATTCGATTACAAAAGCTAATATCAAGCAAATAGAAAAAGAAAGCATTTCAGGTACTCATTACGAATCTTTTATTCGTCCTTTTTTTTACGGCAACGAGTATTATTTATTTGTAGTAGAAACGTTTAAAGATGTACGCATGGTTGGAGCGCCGCCTTCTGCTATTGGTAAGTTTGGTGGCGAAACAGATAATTGGATGTGGCCACGACATAATGCCGATTTTTCAGTATTTCGTATTTATGCTAATAAAGATAATAAGCCAGCAGAATACAGTCAGGATAATGTACCTTATATACCTAAACATGTTGTACCAATTTCTTTAAAAGGATATAACGAAGGCGATTTTACAATGGTATATGGCTTCCCTGGACGAACACAAGAATACTTATCAAGCTTTGCAGTTGATATGATTATGACAGAAAGCAATCCGTTAAAAGTATCATTACGCGAAAAGCGATTAAATATCATGAGTGAAGATATGCGTAAGAACGATACGGTTCGTTTGGCTTATGCTAATAAATATGCTGGTGTTGCTAATTATTATAAAAAGTGGATGGGCGAAATGTTGGGCTTAAAAAAATACGACGCTGTTACAAAAAAACAATTATTCGAAAAACAATTTTCGGATGCTATTAATGCTGATCCAAAAATGAAGGAGAAGTATGAAAATATATTTCCTCAATTGCAAAAGTTGTATGTTGATTATAAAACATTAAACAAACAAGTAGATTATTACAGTGAATGCTTAATGGCTATAGATGCCTTCTATTACTCACGAAATTACACTACCCTATTTAACGAATTAAAGAAAAAACAAAAAGGCTTAACTAATACTTTTGATAAAAATTTAGAAGAATATAAAAAGCTAGGCTTTTTCAAAAATTATAATAAAACCACAGATATAAAAATTTGTGAAGCGATGCTTAGCGAATATGTCAAAGGTGTTCCTTCGGGAAACAGGCCCTTGGTTTTAGATTCATTTATTATAGCTAATAATTCGGATGCTAAAAAGATGACTGAATTTTTGTATACTAACACAAGTTATGTTGACAAAGCAAAAACAGAATTAATGCTGAATGATTTTGAAAAATATGCTAATTTATACGAACGTGATCCCGTTTATTATATTGCCAATGCTATCGTTAAACACTATGCAACCTCTGTCTTTCCTCAATTTCAATACGATGAGCGTGAAATAACAGAAACACAAAAAATATATGTGCAAGCACAACGTGAATTATTTAAAGATAAAAAGTTTTATCCAGATGCAAATTCAACTTTGCGAATAGCTTATGGTAAAGTAAATAGCTATAAACCTAAAGACGGTATAGAATATAAACATTACACAACATTAGACGGCATTATGGAAAAAGAAATTATTGGCGATGAAGAGTTTTCTGTGCCTACTAAATTAAAGGAATTATACAAAAATAAAGATTATGGACAATATTCTAATAAAGATGGTAAACTTCCAGTAGCCTTTACTGCAAGTAATCATACAACGGGTGGAAATAGTGGAAGTCCCGTATTTAATGCTAAAGGGGAACTAATAGGAACTAATTTTGATCGTAACTGGGAAGGCACCATGAGCGATATTATGTATAATCCCAATCAGTGCCGAAATATTGTATTAGATGTGCGCTACACACTTTTTGTAATAGATAAATTTGCCGGCGCAGGTTATTTATTAAACGAAATGAAGTTGGTAAAGTAGATTATGCTAAAGTCAAAAAATAAAATAATATGCATTGTCTTATTTTTGATTAGCCTCATATATTATTTAAGTTCATGTTATATTAATACATCCAATGATGGTAGCCATTATGCGCTAGTCAGTGCATTGGTTGATAAACACTCCGTTATTATTAACGAGTATGTAAATTATACAGGCTTTGTTGATTATGCTGAAAAGAACGGTAATTATTATTCTGATAGATTACCTGGTAATGCTTTTTTAATGGTTCCATTTTATGCATTAGGTAATTTAATTGAGGTGACTGGCTTATCTAATATTAGCATACATAAACCATTACAAGAAGTTACCGTTATTTTATTACCTAATATCTGCTGTATTTTAGCCATATTATTTTTATACAATTTATATAGATACTTCCATGTTTCTCATATAAAATCGATAGTCTTATCTGTGATGTTTGCTTTTTCTACCTTAATATGGCAAGAATCTACTCATGTATTTTCTCATGCTCCATCAATGTGTTTTGTATTCATTGCCATTTATTATTTAATCAAAGCACCTACTATCTATTGCAGGGAATATTATTTGTTTGTAGCACTCCTCTCCTACTCTTCCATCATCGAACTACAAAACATTTTATTATTTATACCGTGTATTGCTTATTTATTTTTCAGTAATAAAATCGATTTGAAATCAAATAAACAAAACATTAAAATTTTATGCATTACTTCTATTATATTTTTATCAATCATATCCTTATTATTAATATATAACTATAAAGCGTTTCATGAAATAACATTGAAATCGAATAAATATAACCCTGTGTTTCCCGAAGAAATTTCTTTTTTGTCATCCCTTTCAGGCGATTTTTGGCTCGGAATAGATACCTTGTTTACTAATTTCATAAACCCTAGGTTTTATTTCAATATAGAATTAGGTGTAAAAAATGAAATCCCGGGTTTATTGGTTACATCCCCTATTTTAGTAACATCACTTATCGGTTTTTATTTTTTTATAAAAAAATATCCTAAAGAAGCATTTTTATTTATTTCTATAATTGTTATAAATGTGTTAATTGCGGCATTTCACAAAACAGTATTAGTACGGCATATTTTTACTATTACTCCTTTTTTATATTTTCCAATTGTATTTTTTGTTCAAGCAGTATATCAAATAAAAGTAAAAATGATTAGAGTAACACTATTTACTATTATGTTTTTACTAATACTTTGCAGTGTTTTCAGAGTATATTATGTAACAAATACGTATTGGGGTAGAGAGTTGGTAAATGTTTTTCCGTTTTCAAAAGAATTAGGAATTTATGGTATTTATATTGGAATAATAATTATTACTTATTTTATTTTTAAAAAACGATGGACAAAAAAATTAATTAGGTAGATAATAAATTTATAAACCATTAAAAAACTAAACAATTAAATGGGGGTAAAAGTCTTTACACTAAAAAGGTATTATACATTCTTTCCGAACCAATTGTTGTTTCTTGCCCATGCCCACTATACACTGTCATATCATCGCCTAAGGGTAACAATTTTTCTTTAATGGATGTGATCAATGTTTCGTAGTTACCCATCGGTAAATCTGTGCGGCCTATACAAGCGTAAAACAGCACATCACCACTAATCATAAACTTATCTGCTTTATTAAAAAAGGAAATACTTCCAGGCGAATGCCCTGGTGTATGCACAATTTCTAAGGCAGAATTTCCAAAGGTTACAATATCCCCCTCGTTTAATAAAACTTTTGGCATAGGACTCTGATCTACTTTTAACCCATACATATTGGCTGATATCGAATGATGTTCGATAAAATAAATGTCGTCTTGATGCATTTCAGGTAATAAATTATAAGTATCTAATACATAGCGATTGCCATTAATATGATCAATGTGCCCATGAGTAAGTAATAAATGCACTGGTTTTAAGCCATTCTTCGTAATAAAATCACTGAGCTCTTTATTTTCGGTATGGTTATAATTACCTGGATCAATAATGACACATTCTTTTGTTTCGTCCCACAAAATATAAGTGTTTTCACCCATTGGACCGAAGGTAAAATAATGAATAGATATCATAATTTTTTTTGCTAAATTTAGGACTTATTATTTAATTTTAATGAAACGTTTTCTTTTTTTAATTAGTATTGTATTGTGTATTAAAACTACACATGCTCAGTTTTACTACGGCTCGCAATTAGAGTTTGGTAAAAATCGTATGCAATACCAAACGTTTAATTGGACATATTTTGATTTTGAGCGTTTCAGAGTTTATCTGTATGAAGGCGGACAAGAAATTGCTCGTTACGCCGCAGTGTCCGTCAATCGACAATTGCCAATCATGGAAAAACGATTGGACATTCAAATGGATGATAAAATTGAAGTTATTGTTTATAATAATCAAAATGATTTTAGGCAAAGTAATATTGGGTTAGCAACGGAAGAGTCTGGTAACATTGGTGGTGTTACACGCATCATAGGCAACAAAATATTTTTATATTTCAATGGTTCTCATGCTGATTTAGACAAACAAATTAGAGCCGCTATTGCCGAATTAATGGTAGATCAAATGATGTATGGTGGTAGAGCGCGAGACGTTGTTCGGAATTCGTCCCTTCTAACTTTACCCGATTGGTTTAAAAGTGGCTTGATTTCTTATCTTTCAGAAGGTTGGAATTCAACAATCGATAACAGAGTGATGGATGCCATACACAACGATCGTTTTAATAAATTTAATCAATTAACGGGTAAAGATGCGACTTTAGCAGGACATACGATGTGGTATTATGTTGCAGATACTTATGGCGAAGCTGTTATTCCCAATTTGTTATACATGACCAAAGTAAGTCGCAATCCCAATAATGCATTTTTATACGTTTTAGGTACTTCTGTTCAGAATATGACTTCCGATTTCACAAATGTATTTGCTAAACGTTATTTTGATTACCGCGATACAACTCGTAAAACACCAAAAGCAGAAAGCGTTATCATTAAACAAAAACAAGCAAGGCATTATTACCAATTAAAAGTAAGCCCTGATGGACAAAAAATACTCTATGCAACCAGTGAAATGGGGCAGTACCGAGTATACCTGAATACTATTGGAGAAAAAAAGAAAAAACGACTTTTAAAATTATATCCAAAATTAGAACGTATTGAAGATAATAGTTACCCGCTTTTAGGATGGCACCCCAACAACTCAGTGGTATCAATGATTTACGAGCGAAAAAATATTTTAAAACTTCACACGTATGATTCTGATACCAAAGAAAAAGTAAAACGTAATATTACAGGTTTCGAAAAAATTAACTCCTACTCGTTTTCTCATGATGGTAAACGTATAGTAATAAGCGCTGTTAAAAAAGGAAAAGGACAATCGGATATTTTTATTTATTCTTTAAATTCGGGTGGCGTAGAGCAAATAACAAACGACTCGTGGGACGATAATAACCCCGTTTTTGTTGATAATTCCAAAGGTATATTGTTCGAATCAAACAGAACACAGGATACCATTAAAGCGAATGAAGACGCTAAATTGTATTTTAAATTTTCAAAAAATAATGACGTCTTTTTTTATAACGCACAAACAAAATCAACTGTTTTGTACCGTGTAACTAATACTCCTGACGTTAACGAAACGCAATCGCAAGAATACAGCAAAGGAGTAATTTCTTTTTTAAGTGAAGCAAATGGAGTTTACAATCGCTATATAGGCGTTTTAGATAGCTCCATTTCGTTTGTTGATACAGTTGAGCATTATCGTTATTTTTATAATAACAGAGCAATTACTAATTATTCTCGTAATATTTTAGAACACAATATCAATGCACGCTTTACTAGTTTTGCTGAAATCATTGTAAACAATAATAAAGAAAAATTATTGGTATCTCCCTTAGTTCCTGTGTCAGAATTGTTGCCGACTAAGCTTAATAACACTTGGTTTAAAGCAGCACCACGAAGTAATTTGTCTGACCCCGATAAAATTATTATTAATAATCCGGTACGTCAAGATCAACTGACCACCCCTCAATCAGATACTACTAAAAAACAAAATGAAGGCATTGATTTTGAAAATTATAACATCAATGGCGCTAAGAAAAAAGACTCACCAGTTGTGCATCAGCCCGCCAATAATGGTAATCAGTCATTAGCAACCGTTAATCCAGATGCAAAAGGAAGTATTGATAAGGGAGAATTACGCTTCCCTATTCAACAAAATTATTATACTAATTTTCGTACAGATCAAGTCGTTACACAATTAGACAATTCTTTTTTAGGAGCCAGTTACCAGCGATTTACAGGAGGAAGTAGCCCAGTTTATTTAAATCCAGGCATTAATGCGCTATTTAAAATTGGACTCAGTGATTTGTTTGAAGATAAACGTATTGTGGCTGGTTTCCGAATTGCAGGTAGTTTAAACAATGAATACTTATTAAGTTGGGAAAACCGCATTCGTAAAGTAGACCGACAATTAGTATTACACCGACAATCATTTTTAAAAGTAAATGGTTATGCGGGACTTTCTAAAATTCAAACACATGATGCCCGTTATACCTGGAAGATTCCATTTAGTGAAGTGGCGGCCGTTAAATTTTCATTGATGTATCGTTTAGATAGAACCGTATTTGCTTCGGTAGGCGATGAGAGTTTACCAAAGCCAAATGTTTACGATAATTACGGTGGTGCTAAATTGGAATACATCTTTGATAATACCCGTAAAAAAGGCATTAATCTATATAACGGTACTCGATTTAAATTGTGGACAGAATATTGGCGTTTAGTAAAATCAGACAGACATGATTTAATTACGATGGGCTTTGATTTTCGTAATTACAAAAAAATTCACCGCGATTTAATTTGGTGTAATCGCTTGGCAGGAGCCACTTCACTGGGAACTGATCGTTTAATTTATTATTTAGGAGGAGTTGATAACTGGATTAATCCGTCATTTAATTCTAACATTAATATTGTTAATCAAGATCAATATCAATTTCAAACATTGGCAACAAACCTTCGAGGCTTTAAACAAAACATTCGTAATGGAAATAACTTTGTAGCGTTTAATAGCGAATTACGTTGGCCGATTTTTAAATATTTAATTAATAGACCTATCCGTTCCGATTTTATTCAAAATTTCCAAATAATAGGCTTTGGAGATGTGGGAATGGCTTGGTACGGGACAAATCCATATAGTACTGAAAATGTTTTGAATAAAAACACATATCCAGGTAATCCAGTAACGTTAGTAATTTATAATCAGAAAGAACCAATTGTTGGTGGTACAGGCTTTGGATTAAGGTCTCGTTTATTAGGTTATTTTATCAGAGTTGATTTTGCCTGGGGTATAGACGATCGTAAAATTCAAAAAGAAATGACGTATTTATCATTAAGTACTGACTTTTAATTCTTAATCTAAACTTGAATATTGAGAATTAAATAATTAGTTCAAACAATACTATAATAATTAAGAAGCTGTTTAGAGTCTGCTCAGTAACTAAAAAATTGAGTAATATCGATACTTTTAAGATGTTTTCTACAAATTATCTGCAAGGTAAATAGTTGCAAAACGTTAGTGAAACCGTTATATTACTCTGCATTAAAATTATATTTACTACGCTTGCCGAAATATGGTTACTGAGCCTGCCGAAGTATGGTTGCTGAGTCTGCCGAAGTACTGCATACGTTGGTAAAGGTGCGGTAGGCTTTGCTAAATCGGTGTGAAATCCTAGTTTTTCCGGCGTAGTTGAAGCGCTGTATGTGTGAGGAATTGCGAAGCACTCATTTGGGGTCAAGTTAAAAAACAATAAAAACGTTAATAAAAACGGATTTGGCGATTTAGCTTGTCACGCCTCGGCGTGATTGCTACTTTTTGATTAAGCAAAAAGAAGGTTAAAAAGATGGCTGAGTTTATGAGGAGACTCTACATAGTTCACATAGAATGCTTATTTAAACTATGTTTCCTATGTGCCTATGAGTTTTAAAATGGACTATGTATTAATATATTTGGTATAATATCATTTTTGCCAACTTTTAGATTTCAATTATTTATTTTCAGCTTCAATTTTTTTGTTGTTTATCAAATTCAATTTTAAAATTACGCTGTAGTTCATTAAACTTAACTTGTATAAATGAAGCTTTTTAAATTTAAAGAAAAATTACATGAAAATAGTTTGTGTCCTGTCTGGCCCTATGGATACAATACTAATAGGCACTTCCACTAATTTTTCAATATACTTCACGTAATCAATTAAGGTTTTAGGTAAGGTATCTTTAGAAGTCATCTTCGTTAAGTCTTCTGCCCAACCTTTTACTTCTTCGTAAACGGGACTTACATCAGCTGGTTCTATACTGTATGGTAAATAATCAATTTTTTGTCCCTTATGCATGTAGTGTGTACATACTTGCAAGGTATCAAAATCAGATAATACATCCGCTTTCATCATCATTAATTCTGTTACACCATTAATGGCAATAGCGTATTTCAAAGCAGGTATATCTAACCAACCACAACGGCGTGCACGCCCTGTTGTTGCTCCAAACTCGCGTCCTATCCGACGAATCTTCTCCCCTACTTCATTATCTAATTCTGTTGGAAAAGGCCCGCTGCCAACGCGTGTACAGTATGCTTTAAAAATACCGATCACGTTTCCAATTTTATTAGGCGCTATACCTAAGCCGTTACAAGCACCTGCACAAATAGTGTTAGATGAAGTAACAAAAGGATAAGAACCAAAATCAATATCTAATAGCGAACCTTGCGCACCTTCTGCTAAAATCTTTTGTCCTTTTTTAATGGCGTCATTAATAAAATGTTCGCTATCAATAAAGGTTAATTTTTTTAATTCTTCAATGGCTGCAAACCACGCTGGTTCCAATTCTGTTAAGTTATAATCGTAGTTATAAAACGCTAATAATTGTTTATGTTTCTCAACTAAAGCATTGTATTTTTCTTTAAAATTAGGGCTTTCAATATCACCAATTCTTAAGCCATTACGGCCTGTTTTGTCCATATAGGTTGGTCCAATTCCTTTTAAGGTAGAGCCAATTTTATCTTTGCCTTTAGCGGCTTCACTAGCAGCATCAATTAAACGGTGCGTTGGTAAAATTAAATGCGCACGTTTACTGATTACTAATTTCTTAGCAAAATCAACCCCTAAGCCGGTTAAAGCATCAATTTCTTTTTTGAAAATCACAGGGTCAATCACTACACCATTACCGATTACGTTAAGTGCCGTTGGATGAAAAATACCACTGGGAATTGTATGTAATACGTGTTTTATTCCGTTAAATTCCAGGGTATGCCCTGCGTTTGGTCCGCCTTGAAAACGAGCAATAATATCATACTTAGGAGTAAGTACATCCACAATTTTACCTTTTCCTTCGTCGCCCCATTGAAGGCCTAATAGTACATCAGCTTTAATCATAATTTTTACACTTTTTTAGAAAGCGTTCAAATTTACACTTATCAGTTAATATGGGGGAAATAACAAATTAACAATTAAGCCATGTTATTAAAAATATGGTTTAACTTATCGGATAATCAACTTGTCCTTTAGGACTTTTTTAGAGACTAATTGGTTTGAAGAATTGTAAACTTCTTTCTTTAAAAAACCAAAAGTTGTATTCATATAACGAATAGATTTATTTCCATTTTCATTACCATCAATCAAACGGGTATATGCTACAACTGATTTGTAATACCTATCATAAATAAACAAGGAATCTGTTTTGGGACTGTAATTCAAATAAATTTCTGAACCATTTGGAGAATAATCATGCTGATTTAATGTTACCACATTCGAACTTAATAAATAAAATTCATTAGGTAAATTTAATGAAGGTTTATGAGAAGTAATGAACTGATAGTCCTCTCTTTGATTATTTGGACAATAATAATCATTATATATTCCTCCACTTGATGTATCAACTCTCATAGTATCAATGGCTAGAGAAACAGAATCAATAAAAATCCAATAAGACCCTTTCTTAAATTTAAAGTTAGATATTTCAGAAGAAATAAATTCTGTAGCCCTTTGCGAACAATCTGGCCCTTTGTTCGGGTGTGAATCGTCCTTTTTACAGGCGTTCATCAATACAACACTTAAAACGATTATGAAGAGGCTGTTTTTCAATAGGATAAAGTTGGGGTAATCAAATTTACAATAAAATAAAGCAAAAATCGAAATAACAAACCTAATTTCTAAAATAAATAAGAAACACCTATTTGCAATTTAATAAATGAATTTTTAAAAGTTTTACTTAACCTCGTTGCTTCAACATTTACAAAGGGCATTATCTTTTTGATACGAATACCGAGTCCCACGTTATAAAACAAATTAAATGAAATATCATCTATATGATCTTGCTTTGAGTTTGTTGAAACAAGATCTGTTGCATAATACCAGCCTTCAGGATTACTGGGAGTAATGTGGGCAGGGTCTGATTTAGGTCCTGTAGTATATTCTTTTTCATCATACCAATAAGATTGTTTGCTGAAATTTTCCGTAAAATAAACGCCTAATCTATTCATCAAAACGATGCGATTAAATAATAAATAATAACTCAGGTTAGGTGCAATACTTAAGGCATTACAAGTATGGTTGAATTCATACTGAGAATAATCAATTGTGGTATAATTTGGTTTCCCTCCGGCCTGTATAGTTTGTGAGTATAAATAATGAGTAGCATTATAGCTAGTATAATTTAAAGCAACTCCTAAATAAAACTGATTCGATTTTTTAAACTGTTTACTTATTAAATAATTATAATTTAAAGTCA